>NZ_JJML01000074.1 GCF_000775285.1 Neosynechococcus sphagnicola sy1
AGGGCTAAATCAACCCCAAATTCATCAATGAAGATCAGATCTTGGGCTAGAATACCCCGCACTAACTGCCAAAACTCAAATCGCTTTGTTGAACTCGCTCAGTTCTTTCTCACGGGGATGCAGCGTTTTTTTAAGGGTCAAGTTCAGCTTCTGAAGCATCCGAAACATTGTCGTTATGCTGACTCGAACCCCAACTGCTTCGTCTAACAGATCACACAGTTCGCTCAAGGTGGCATCATTATTTGTCTCAACTAAGCCACTCAACACAGCCAGATGCTCAGCACTGAGTTTGCTGGGGGTTTGTTCTGTTCGCTGCTTCGGACGGATAGTCCCGGTCTCTCGATATTGCTTCGTTAGTTTGCGTACAAAGCTGTATGCTACATGAAACTGTTCGGCTAGCTTGCGTTGAGAGGTCTTCCCGTCTATGTATCTCTCAACTATTTTTCTCCGCAAGTCTTCAGAATATGGGCGCACGTTTATCTAGATTAACAGTGGATTCCTATATCTTACCTCGCCAGCCCTACTAGGCTGAAAAACGCTATAGTAGAGAGGTTATCTGTGAGTTGCAAAGATTGTGTGTCGATTTCAGGGGCATCGTTTGCGCAGCGTTGCCGCAGGCAATACCCCGCTCAATCGACGCTCCTATCCCTCCGCACCCACAAGGGGATGCGGTTTCCCGGAGATTTTTATGAACTTTCCTATTGCCAACTAACCTCTTGCGGGTCGATCAGAATCCATTTAGCCTGGATATCGAGTCTGCTGCAACGCCTGAACCAATTCAGGGGTGATCCATAAATTTGGGTCAGAAAACCTGACAAATGGTCTGTGTTCAGGCAATACTGGCAACAGTGATGGGGTTCTTAAAATAACCTTAAAACGTGACTGATATTTCTAGTTGGATAGAGATTGCTCATTCGTGCTGCTATGTTAAGGCATCTGTGTCAAAGTCTGAGTCTGTTTAGATATCAACCTTCGGGAGTCGCTGCTGGCAGCACCTGGCTCCCATTTTTTTTGCTCACATTTCTGGCATCTCCGCTGCCAGTGCTGGCTCAATCGACGGATAACCCCTGCTCTGGAGCGGGATCGGCCCAATTTTCTGGTTTGATGAGTGGCTTGGTGGAGGCATCCACCTGGGTCGATGAACCCGCTGTCGGGATGGAGATGCTGCTGGCGAGCCTTGGCCCTCAACTGCAATCTCTCTTGAGTCCGAGTCCTTGGCCGATGATTAATGAGCGGGCAAAGCAGGCCAAAGTCCCGGTGCTGATGTATCACGACATTCTTCCTGAGAAACAGGTTTTCTTTGATGTGACCCCATCTGAGTTTGAGCACCACTTGGCTCTGATTCACGCGCAAGGTCTGACACCCATTTCCCTTGACCAATTGGTGACCCATCTCCAAACGGGGTTACCCCTGCCAGAAAAGCCGATTTTGCTAACCTTTGATGATGGCTATGGCGGACACTACCAGTATGTGTACCCATTACTCAAGAAGTACGGCTATCCGGGTGTGTTCTCAATTTATACGGCTAAAGTGGGCAAGCATTTAGGGCGCTCTAGCTTGACTTGGGAACAGTTGCGAGAAATGGCCGCCGATCCCCTGGTAACTATCGCCTCTCATAGCCTTACCCATCCCCCTGACCTCCGGGCGTTATCCGATGCCCAACTGCAACAGGAGATTACAGAGTCTAAGCAAGTCTTAGAAGCAGAATTAGGAATTCCCATCCGTTACTTCACCTACCCAGCGGGCTTCTATGATCAACGGGTCTCCAAGTTGGTGACTGACGCTGGCTACCGGGCAGCTTTAACTATGGATGACCTCCATGAGGGATTTGCCGGAGAGTCTGAGAGTCTCCTGGCAATTAAGCGTTTTGGTCAGTCGGCCCTACCGCAGGTGCTCCCCCAAGCTTGGGGGGGAAGCCCTTTGCCTAAGTGGTTCCCAGGGTTTGATTTTCAGTCTCCGGTGGCCGTGAGTCATACTACGGTGAATCAGATTCCCCTGATCCTGATCTCTGGGGGTAGACCGATGACCATCCATGCGGATAGTCGGTATCAGGTTCCTGAGATTCTTGCCAAAACCTCGGCGATCGCGGGGGTGGATGGGGGCTTCTTCTCCCTGGAGTATCTGGACTCCAATGTCATGATTGGCCCGGTCTTCAGTCAACAGACCCAGCAATTTGTGCCAGGGAATGCCTCGGAAAATCCTCGACTCGCAGGGCGACCCTTGGTGCTGATCAGCCCCCAGGAAGTGCGCTTTATTCCCTTTGATCCCAGCCGTCACAATACCCTAGCGGGGATTCAGGCAGAGATGCCCAATGTCACCGATGCCTTTGTAGCGGCAGCCTGGTTGGTAAAAGCTGGACAGCCCCAGCCCGACAGTGCCTTTGGCAATTTGTTTGACTTTAATGCCGAGCGGCATCGGGCTTTTTGGGGCATTAATAAATCGGGGCAACCCGTGATCGGGGTTTCAACAGAGCCTGTGGGATCGGTCAACCTGGGGGAAATTCTTGCCCAGGCTGATTTTCAAGATGCGGTGATGCTTGATTCGGGAGCCAGTACTTCCCTAGCCTATCAGGGGTCATCTCTGGTTGGATATACACCTCGCCCGGTGCCCCATGTTGTTGCGTTGGTGCCACCCTTCGATAGCAATCAGGCTTGTGTGGTTGCTGCTCGCTAAATTGCCTAGGGAGGGATGAATATATGGGTTTAAGTCGCCGTCAATTTTTGGTAATGGCAGGGTCAGCCAGTGGATTAGGGCTGGCATTTTTGAGTCAACGTCTATTTGCCCAAGGGAATGCCCCCCCAACCCCAGCGCCTGTAACCCCTGTCTCCCCCCCAACGCCCATGACCGAATCCGTGGGGCCTGCGGGGTTATTTGCCCCCCAACGAGGGGATGTGCGGATTGTGGTGATTAGTGATTTGAACAGCCAGTATGGTTCCACCGATTACGAGCCGGAAGTTGACAAGGCGATCGCCCTGATCCCGGATTGGAAGCCCGATCTGGTGCTGTGTGGCGGAGATATGGTGGCGGGCCAATATCCCTCCCTCACGAAGCCAGAAATCCAGGCTATGTGGGCTGGTTTTGATCGTCACATTGGGGCTCCCCTGCGTCAGGCTCAACTGCCCTATGGCTTTACGGTAGGGAACCACGATGCTTCCGGTGCGTTAGCCATTGGGGGTCAGCCACTGTTTGCCCAAGAGCGCGACCTAGCAACGGCTCACTGGAATGATCCCCGCCATGATCCCGGCATTCCTTTTGTTGATCGGGCTGGTTTTCCCTTCTACTACACCTTTGAACAAAAGCAGGTGTTTTATTTGGTCTGGGATGCTTCCACCAGTATCATTCCCCAAGCCCAACTTGACTGGGCAGCCCAGAGTTTAGCCAGTCCGGCAGCCCAGAAGGCCAAAATGCGGATTGTCATCGGCCATTTGCCGCTCTATGCCGTAGCCGTAGGCCGAGATGAGCTGGGGGAAATCTTGGCACGGGCGGAGGAGTTGCGATCGCTGCTGGAGCGGTATCGGGTTCATACCTACATCAGTGGACATGACCATGCCTACTATCCAGCCCACCAAGGCAAACTCCAACTCCTCCACTGTGGGATTCTGGGGAGTGGCCCCCGACCCCTACTCAACAGTCATTTACCGACGGAAAAAACCTTGACGGTGATCGATATTGATCTCAATGCTGAGTCTACGACCTACACCACCTACGATGCAGTGAACCTGCAAGTGGTGGATTTCAAGAAACTTCCACGCTTGATTGTCGGTCCCAATGGCAGAGTGTTGCGCCGCGATATTGAGATCACAGACCTCACCCCCGCCGAGCAAGCCTTGACTTGGGTTTCTAGCACTAGCTAGCCTGGATTATGCTTAAAATCTCTCTCGTCATCCCCGACATATTGACGGAGGACGAGGGGAGGCTGAATCAACTGGCTCAAGAACGGTGCTGACATGGAACGAGGTCTGCTGTGGTTGCCCCTGCTGGGACTTTTTATCTGGCTCGCTTGGGCAGGTTGGCATGAAACCCAAAAAATTGCCGCCTACCAGGTATGGGCCCAGGGGTTTCAACGGGCTAAGTATGACCTCTATGCCGTTCTCGGTCAAAATGATGCCGACCTCACCTGGGGTAAGCCCACCCATCGAGGCCCGATTGAGATTCAGACGATCTCCCTTCAAAACGTGCGATCGCTGCGACTGCTGGTTGATGGGCAACCCATTGATCTGACCCTAACGGACATGTCAAGCCGCCAAGGGCGCAGCATTTATATAGAATTGGAGGCGTTCCAGTCTGGGAATCGGCTGCAAATTCCCTTTACTGAAGTCCCCTTAGCGGTGCAGTGGGGACAACATTTACAACGGGAATTACAACGCCTCCATCCACCGTCATCGAGCTGAATCAGGGCTACTACATGAGAAAAATGATGCCAATTGTAAAGCGCTAACCCTCTATTGCTTGAAGGCTAGCGCTTTACTGAGAATTTACAGGGATTTAATTTTAGGGTCTATATTGGCTGACCCCATTTGAATACCTCTTAGAATGCCAGAAACTAGTCAGGGATCAGAAATTTCCTAATATTTTCTTTATAATTAACTTTTTAAAGACTTATATGAATTTGTAACTTTATGTTTCGCAGAAAGCGAGGCCCCTAATATTTGGGAGATCCAGATCTCTAGGGAACGGGAGTGGTATAGGGACTCTCCCAGGTCTGTCATCGGTTCCACCAGAATGGTAAACAGACCCAAGCGATTCCCTGCCAAGACATCGGTAAACAGGCGATCGCCCACCATGCCCACTCGCTCAACGGGTAACTGCATCTCAGCTACGGCCAGACGCAGCTTGCGGCGGGATGGTTTCCCCGCGCCATGGAGATAGGAAAGATTCAGGGATTCAGCAATTCGAGCAATCCGAGCTTCGCTGAGATTGTTACTGAGCAGAGAGAGCTTCAGGCTCTGTCGTGCTTCTTCTACCCACTGTTGCAACGCTGGAGAGATCTCGGAGGATTTCAGAGGGACCAGGGTCTCATCGACATCCAACACCAATCCCTCCAGACCGAAGGCGTGTAAAATCTCTGGCTGGAGGTTTAAGATTGAACCTTCCACCACCAAATCAGGTTGTAGCAGTGTACCCCAGGCCATGGAATTTAAGCCTCGCTGACGTTACAAATTGCCAAAAACAGAGAATGAGAGACCGACCACTCCATTAAGGCCGATGTGGTTGGCTGCCTCGTCGCGCCTGAATCGCTGCTTGAGCGGCCTCATGGGCAGCAAGGGTGCGACTAAAGACATGGCTGCCATCATAGCGGGCCACAAAGTAAAGATAGGGAGTGACTTCAGGGGTAAGCACTGCTTGGAGACTTGCCCGACCGGGACTCGCAATGGGTGTTGGCGGCAACCCAGGGTTGAGGTACGTATTGTAAGGGGAAGCTGTGTTGACTTGGCGGAGCGTCAACGGCTGATCGGGGGTTTGTTGAATCCCCAACCCATACTCAACGGTGGGATCAGATCCCAGCGTCATGCCCAACTGGAGGCGACGCAGAAACACCCCGGCAATTCGGGGTCGCTCCTCTGGGATCACGGCCTCTTTTTCTACAATGCTGGCAAGGGTCACCCAAGCTCGTAAGCTCAATGGGGTTTGAGACTGTTGGCGTTGGTATAACGGCAATGCTACCTGCTCGAATCTCGATAACATCAGGTGGACAACTTGTTGAGGGGTGATTTGATCCTTTGGCAGTAGGTAGGTATCTGGGTAGAGAAAGCCCTCTAGATGAGGCAGCTCCTGGGGTAACCAAGGGTATTGGGCATAGGGAATCTTGTGAGCTGCTGCCATGAACGCCTCAGCCGAGAAAAAACCCTGTCTTTCAAACTCGGCGGCCATTTGCCTCAGGGACCATCCCTCAGGGATCGTCAACGGCTGTTGCACGACTTCCCCCAACCAAATTTTGGTGGCCACCTGCTCCAAAGAGAGACGGGGGGACAATTCATAAGTACCTGCCTGAAAACTTCCCTGGGGCTCCCGTAGCGACAGCCAGCGAGCCCAGAGTTCCCAAGCCGTGGTCGAACGAATCACCCCCAAGGTTTCTAAGTCCTGACCAATCTGTTGGGCAGGGGTGCCCGGCGCAATTTGAATCGTTTGAGCGATCGCCGAGGCATTGACAGGAGCCGTAACCCAACTCCACCAAAACCAACCCAGACAACCTACGAAGCTGCAGGTTGCCAGAGGGACTGTCAGGTAAAGCCACCGCTGAGAAAGACGCTGAATCGCCATGAGCAGATCCTGGTGAAGGCGGGGGCTACTCCAGTTCGTCAAACAATTGGTCTTCCAACATCGGGAGTAAAGGTTCTAGCTTTTCCATTTCTTCGGGAGAGAGCAATTGGGGCTGACCATCTGCCCCTAGACGGGCCAGAATTAAGAAGGGATCCAAGGGAGTATAGATCGTATACTCCTGTTCCTCATGGTAGAAGCTTGCCAACAATTGCAGCTCCTCCTGGTCTTCCTCCTCCTCGTCTAGTTCCTCCTCTTCCTCCAGGTAATCCGGCAGTTCGCCTTCAACGGTGAGAGTGATGGCGGTACGCTTGAGGGTGAGGTTCTGCTCCTCTAAAACAGCTTTGGCAATGGGGAAAATCTGATCGATCTCCGCCTCATCGACGGGCAAAGCTGCTTCATCATCCGCATCTTCTTCCTGCCAAGCGAAGATTTCTACGGGTGAGTCAACCGGCATTAGCAACACATATTCCTGACCTTCTAGTTGCAGGGAATGCTCAACATAGCAGGTGAGTGTCCGCCCCGCCTCGTCGGTCAGGGTGATCGTCGGTGCATCCATCTCAAAATCTTCTGCTTCCATCCCTAGGTAATCCTTATCCATCTTGGACTCAGTCATCTTCAGCCTCCCGTTATTTTGACGAGAGATCAGCTCTCGCTTCAACCAACACAGAAACTGCTACCCCATTATCTCTGGCAAGGTACCCTACAGACTAACCAACTCCCGATGGATTCTTGGCAGTTACTAGATCAGCCCGTCGATCATCTAACCACTGCTGTAAAATCAGTGCTGCGGCGGTGCGATCAATCAGACCTCGATTGCGGGACGGTGAGAGGTGTGCAGCTCTCAACAATGATTCAGCTTCTACGGAGGTTAGACGTTCATCCACATACTCCACGGGCAACTGCAACGCCCGAGACAGTCCTTGAGCAAATTTCTGTACCTGCCGGGCTTGAAATCCCAGATCGCCGTTCATGCAATAGGGTAAGCCCACCACTAAAACCTGTACGTGCCGCTCCTGCACCCAGCACCGCAGTTGCTCAACATCCGAGGCAAAGGAGGTACGCTCCAGAGTCGTCAGTCCGGTAGCGATTAACCCCGTGCCATCACAGCCAGCAATGCCAATGCGTTTTCTACCGACATCGAGACCGAGAGCTGAAATGATGGACATATTTCCTGAAAGGACTCTTTAAGATGATCCGGCTGGGAATCGGTTTCCGAACAGGCTGGAAACTTTGTAACACCTCAGACAGTTGTAGACTATCCAAGGATACTGACTTAGATTCTCTGAGTTTATGCCAGACGGAGCGAGACATCATTAAGGTGTGGGCAGTGCGACTGGCTCCAATGCGCTCCAGGTAAGCCTCTCGCTCTGGTTGATAGTCAGCAGAGGCCAAATACAAACCCTGGGCGGGAAATGCTTGAGCAATGCGCGCCATTTGAGCCATTAATTCTGGATACAACCAGGTATAGGCTGGATGCACCGTCAGTTGAGCCTCATGGGGTTGGGATTGATTGCGACACAACTGCATTTGAAAGTAGCCGATCGCTGCCTTACGTTGGGGTTCAAACACGTAGCCACTGACCACTTCGGTCTGACTCACCCATTGCTGAAAGCCCTGAACTAAGGAGCGAAACAGACTGGTTTTAAAGTCGAGGATATGACGATCAAAGACCTGTCGCACTAGGGGAGGCATGGCAGCAGTATCTAGCTGGTAGAGTAACTGGGCATCCGCATTACTGACGGGTAGGAGATTGGGTAGGTCTGGCTGCCGCTGTGCCAGGGTTTGCAGCGATTCTGGGGCGATCGCCCAGTAGGTCATGTGGGCCAAGGGTTGAAAGCCATTCTGGCGGTACAATGCCAGGGCTGTCTTATTATTGACATCAATTTCTAGCACCCAGGTGCGGGCTTCCCAGACCGTCTCAAAGCGCTGACGCAGCAACTGAGAGCCAACGTCCTGGGGACGAGAACTCAAAGCCCCCTCCCCAAGAGCAGCATCGGTGACGGCAACCTGATCGATCCGCCAAGTACTACGAGTGCGATTGACTGGCGAAACCTGAATCATGCCTAGAAACTGAGCCGCCACCTCAGCAACATGCACACAGAAGTAATAGCGCCAGGGATTGGGAAACCACCCCAGGACTTGCAGCAGCCGATACCAGCGTTTCACCTGCTGGATTTGCTGCCGGATTTGAATCGAGCAACAATCCCCCGCCGTTGCCGATTCTGCGGCCACCAATTGTTCAATGACTTCCAGATCTCGATACTGCATCGGTCGAATCTGGAAGGTCTGGGAGTTGGCGCTTTCGGGAAGCAGCGGGTCCATGTTAGGTGGGGGGATGGGGGTCAGTTGGTCGAATTAACACCAGCGGTGTCTGCTCATCGGCATTCCCGGCTGGGTTGGTTCTCAAGGCTTGGATCAGGAAGGCTGGGGTGATATCGGCAGTCGCTGCCAATATCTTAACTGCTTTCAAGTCATTGACATCGACGATCGCCGCTGACAGTCCAGTTTCCTGACGGATTTGATCGACAATTTGTTGGGAGTGCTGGGGGCCAAGAACAATGAATTGATCATAGGGAGGTAGGGTTCCGGTGACATCATCAATCAGTCGTGCCTGCTCCCCTGCCAGACGATAAAACATTCCAGGTTGGCCCAGTACCTTGGCAACCGCTCCAATCACAAAAGCGCTGAGCACCCGCAGGGGGCCGACAATGTCTACCAACGCCTGTAAGCCACAGGCCGTAGCCAGACTGGAGGTGGGTAAAAAGAAGTAACAGAGCCGTCGTGCCACCCAACCGGGTCGGATCTGGGTGGGATGTCGCCAGCGTCCCTGCATAATGGCCACGGGGGTTTCCCCAAGGGTGACGATGTCTCCCTTCCGCGCATGGGGCAGGACATAGTGGCGCACCACCTCGACGGGATGATCTAAATGGGTGAGAAGATGGGTGCGAATCGGGAGGACATCGGCTTTGGGAGTCGGTCGCCAGCGCTGGGAGGTATCGGGGGTAGGAAACTGTAAGGGTACCACCACATGAGACACTTGAGATTCCCGGCCTGCGGGGCTATAGGTGACATAACGAATCTGGATCCAAGCTGCCTGGAGGTGACTCAGATCCGCCCCGAGAATCTCGACCCGAATCTCTGCTTGGGTGGTTTTGCCCGATTTGACAATGTAAGCGAACCAATAGTTATCAGCTCGGGCTGGGGCATCGGGATGTTGGGGAATAATCTGAATTGTAGAGGTAATGCCCGCTAGGCTCGCGGATGAGAGCAGCGTTACCTGGCACTGCATTTCTGGCACCATGATTTCAAATCGGCTCAGAGGATTCCGCAGGGTAACGTCTCCGACAATCTGGTAGCGTTGCGGCTCGTAAACCTCTAGATTCCACTCCTTGGCAGTGACATCCAGTTGCATGGCAGGGCGGAGTCGATACTGTAACTCCAGAGCCAGACCTCCCAAGGCACCCCCCAGAATTGCCACTCCAATCCCGATCCCAAGACTTTCTAAGATCACAATCAATCCTGTTGAATGGTTACGTTCTAAAACTCTATAGAAGCAGAGGATTTGCCGCCTAGCTAGCCATCGGCCTGTCATGATGATCAACAGGGCGTTAAAGTCCTACTATTTGTAGAAAAATAGCCGTTGGTTAACAGTTTGTTATAAATATTTGTAAACTAGTAACCATTGCCTTAAACCTGTCCTGTCCTCTGAGGAGTCCTATGAAGCAGCTTGTGATGGTTGAGCGCCTATGCCTAATCGGCCATATTTTAGCAATGGCATTTGGCCTGGCAGGGTTATTGTTGGTGCTCCCACATCCAGAATTTATCCTGGCCTTACCTCCCAGTGGGCAGATGGTGTTCCAGTGGAGCATGGCAGGAGGTGGAGTGGTCTATATTTTGCTGGGGGCGATCGCTGTCTCGATCTATGCTTACCGCACCTTAGGACTCCGGGGTTGGCTGGCTTTTATGCTTCCCGCCGTCGGTCTGTCCCTGGGGAGTGAACTCTTGGGAACCAGTACGGGGTTCCCTTTTGGGCATTACACCTATTTGAGTGGCCTCGGTTATAAAATTGCTGGACTGGTGCCGTTTACGATTCCCCTCTCTTGGTTCTACTTGGGATTGGCCTCCTATTTGATTGCCCAAGTAGGACTGCGGACAGTGCCGATCACAGCTCCCCTGCAAGGTCTAGGGGCGATCGCCCTAGGGGCTTTGCTGCTGACATCCTGGGACTTTGTCTTAGATCCGGCCATGAGTCAGACGGCGGTACCCTTTTGGGAGTGGCTACAACCGGGTGCGTTTTTTTGGCATGCCCTACCAAAACTTTGCAGGTTGGATGGGAACCGGAGCCGTGTTTATGACGGTTGCGGCGCTGTTATGGACTCAATTGCCCAACCTCTTGCAAGCCTTTAATGGCAAGGATGCCCGGCAGCAGTTAGGGTTGCCCCTGGCGGTCTATCTGAGTAATTTTGCCTTTGCCGCTGTCATGAGTCTGGCAACCGGGTTGTGGATTCCGGTCATTTTGGGGGTGTTGCTGGGGGTTGTGCCTGCCTTAGTGCTGTGGCAGCTTTCTGCTCGTAGTGGTCTCACCGCCACCTCAGAGGTGATATTGGCAGAGATTGTAACCGAGCCGTCCGCCAGCCTGAAGACTGAGGTGAAGGCATCGGTGCATGTCTGAGATCAGTGCGCTGGCCCTGGGGTTGCTGCTGTTCCAGCTCCCCGCAGTGGCGATTTTGCTGAGTCGTTTACTGCGGGGGCCGCTCCGCCATCCTTCCCTCCAACCCCAAGGGGCCTCACCCGAGTGGCTAGGAACGGTCAGTGTGGTGATTCCAACGCTGAATGAGGTGCAGCGGTTGACCCCCTGTTTGCAGGGGTTAACGCGACAGGGCTATGAGGTACGGGAGATCACCGTTGTCGATAGCCGTTCTCAAGATGGCACCCCGGATCTGGTCAAGCGTTTCCAGCAACACGATCCACGGCTGCGGCTGTTGACCGATGACCCGCTACCGCCCGGATGGGTGGGTCGCCCCTGGGCGTTACACACGGGCGTTTTTAAACAGTTCCCCCCAGAGTCAGTGGATTTTAGGGATCGATGCCGATACCCAGCCTCAACCGGGGTTGGTGGCCAGCCTAGTGACCACTGCACTGGCGGAGGGATACGATTTGATTTCCCTCTCTCCACGGTTTATTCTCAAGACCCCTGGAGAACTCTGGTTACAGCCGGCGCTGCTCATCACCCTGG
>NZ_JJML01000075.1 GCF_000775285.1 Neosynechococcus sphagnicola sy1
CGACAAGAGAAGAGAGAGCATTTGAGAGGTTAGACAGAATAAATCATGCCCCTGATAGGCTACATACTTGGCAGTATCAACCTTTTCTTACTCATTATGTAAATGTTCACAGATTGCTCAGTATTGCTGCTGCTAGTGGACTTCGACTTGTAGATATTCCGGCAGGGAATCTAGATGAACTAGGTAGTATACGAGCTTTACCTTATGATGATTACCATGAGCTTATGGCATTTACAGTAGAGGTATTAAAGTACTGGCAACCCAAAGTCTTAAATCTAGAAAATGCAAACAACTTAACCAAAGATTTTATTGGATGCACTTTTGAATTTTTTCAAACTGATTTCAGATCAAAAAACATTAAATTTTGGAATAAATACCGTGAAAAACCTGAAATGCATGGAATTTACAAAAAGGATCCCCATTTGTATCTCCAAGTAGAGGATGTAAAGCTTTATCTACCCCTCAATCTTGCATGGATGACGACAGACACCTCTTATCATAATTTTGGGGTAGAAACAGGGATAGCAGATTCTTTATCTGGTCTTTGTATTTTAAAGAGTATCTCTAAAGAAAGAGAAGCAGTTTTCACTCCTATAATCATTGGAGTTTACAATATATTTCAGCAAATTGAGGATGCTTCCAAACGAGGTGAAAGGACACTGGAAATCAAGCATTCGTGGTAGTTTACTATATTTCTCCTTTCCTAGCGCAGCCTAACACGTCACGGCAGCGGACGGACGAGAGCCACTGGTGTTGAGTTCCAGCTTATCTGCCGCCGCTGCGTTTTGCCGTTATGCCGCTAATTGATCTTATGGAGGCAATCAATAAGAACTATTTGTTAGTAGTCCGAGTTCAGGTATTTTGAAGGCAGTGTTTTGAGATTTGTTGATGAAGCGATCGCACTGGCTCTAGAGAAGGAGAAACGCTAATGCCAGAAAACTCAGGACTATTCACGCCAATCAGACTCGGTTCGCTTGACCTTCCTAACCGCATCATTATGTCGCCGATGTCTCGTCTTCGGGCGACCCCCAACTGTGTACCTACCTCTGCAATGGTCGAATACTATGCCCAGAGAGCTACGGCGGGACTCATCATTACGGAAGGAACGCATCCGAGTCCGATGGGGCGGGGTTACACAACCTGTCCAGGACTACATCATGAGGAGCAGGTTGCAGGCTGGCGAAAGGTGACGGATGCAGTTCATGCGGCTGGAGGGCGAATATTTGTGCAATTGATGCACGCTGGACGGGTGTCGCACTCCTCTTTGTTGCCGAACCAAGCTCTACCGATCGCACCTTCAGCTATCCCAGTGATGTCCGAAGAAGTTCACGTTTGGAATGGCAAAGTCCCTTTTGAAATACCCCGTCCGTTAGAGTTGGACGAAATACCCGAGATCGTCGAGGAGTACCGCAGATCAGCCGAACTTTCGATTGAAGCAGGATTCGATGGTGTAGAACTTCATGCCGCAACAGGATATCTCCCAAACACGTTCCAGGTGACTGGCTCCAACCAACGCACGGATGCTTATGGTGGCACATTGGAAAATCGAACTCGTTTCACGATCAAAGTCGTTAATGCGCTTTGTAGCGTTCGGGGAGCGGATCGGGTTGGAGTCAAGATTGCCCCTGGCTTCACCGTCAATGACATCTTCGACGACGATCCTGCTGAAACTTACACGTATGTCGCCAAGACACTTAGCCCGCTGGGTTTGGCATATCTGCACGTCGGGTATGATCGAGGTTATGCCAGAGGAACTGCACCCAACTTTAACCCTATCGATCTCCTCCGTCCCGTTTATCAAGGAACGTTATTGGCTGTCGGTGGGTTTGATCGACAACAGGGTGATGAAGCTATTAGAAGCGGACGAGCAGATGCCATCGTTTTAGGGCGACTATTCATCTCCAATCCTGACTTAGTGGAACGGCTACGGCTTAATGCTCCACTGAGCGAAGGTGATGTGAGGTCCTTCTACGGTGGAAATGAGTCTGGCTACACGGACTATCCAACTTTGTCGCAGATCCATTGAGTGGCATAACCATCGCAATGCAGCGGACGGTTGAGAGATCTTGGCGCAATCTGAAAAGTTGCTTGCCGCCGCTGAACTCCGCAGTTAGACCGCAGAGGTGTCTGGGTATTCCCTGGTTCAGGGTAATCGCATAGTTAGACCTTATAGAAGATTTGATGCGTAGTGTGGATTACGACACAATAGCGGAACTTTGTGAATAGCTTTCCTACCGAGATAAATTCCGGCTAGCTCAACTTCTTATTCAGCTTGCGAGAAAAGAAGAAGAAGAGAAAAATCCTGACATTAGAAAAGCTAGAGTCAACAATTCAAGTGCTGTTGAGTACGTCGCAGATCGTTTGCTGAAATTAAAGCCTACGAAAAACACAACTTTATTAAATTCTATTGGAGCCATGTTTCAATTTCAGGGCAGTATATCAGATGAGGACAAAGAAGCAATAATAGATGAACTCCAGAAGAGAAATTATCTCGTTATTGATAGTAAGGGTCGTGTTTCGCATAAGACCTGACCTGGAAAACACCTACATTGTTTATGCTGGTTCTGTCTTCTTGTGATTAAACTAAAGATACGAATATTGAGCCTGGAGATATGGATATGACTTTGTCTGATGTTCTTCCATCCGTTCGGCAACTCTCGGTTGTCGAGAAACTTAAGCTGATTCGGATTCTAGCAGAGGATTTAGAAACAGCAGAGGATATCTCACCTCTAGAACCCTTCAAAACCTATGATTTGCCGACCCCTTACAACAGCTTTGGGGCGGGTGCTGTGCTGATGCAGGCGTTAGAGTTAGCGGAAGCGGATCAGGCTTAATTGTTATGCGTTTCCGCTACTCCACCAATGATCCTTCCCAAAACGAGTTCGATAGTCTACCAAGGGTGCCGCTGATTCTTCGTCGTGAAGGGCAAACAGTTGAGGCGATTGGACTGGTTGACAGTGGCGCGACCATCAATGTTATGCCCTATGAATTGGGGCTACAATTGGGAGCTGTCTGGGAGGATAACAGAGCGATTATTCAACTCGCTGGCAATTTGAGCACTCAGCCTGCTATGCCTTTCTTTGCAATGGCTCAAGTTGGGGACATTGCACTGATTCAGTTAGCGTTTGCTTGGACGAGAAGCCCGGATGTACCTTTAATTTTAGGGCAGACAAATTTTTTCATGGAATTTGACGTATGTTTCTACCGTTCCAAGATGGAATTTGAGGTTAAACCCAAGTCACCGTAGATGGTCTAAAACTGCGTTGGTGCGGACGATACAAAGGTTATTGGTCAGAGTTCAAGGTTATCTGCCGCCGCACAACTTTGCCGTTAGACAGCGAGAATGGAATATTTTATATGGCTGGAAAACGAACTGAAAATTTATCCACTTTCAATTATTTCTGCAGTTTTTATATATCTGGCTAAGGAAGCCTGATCGCCTTTATCCTCCTTCAGAATTTGATTTTAGTGGCACAGACTTAGCAACATGACTTAGAGTTGGTACATACAATTCCAGTGACTGCATGAATTACTTGACTTCCAAATACATGAAAGTACTGAAACCTGATTTGAGAGTATCTCAAGGTAATATCGATGATGAAGTTCAATAGAGTTGATTTCTTGTATGACAAGCAATGATATGAGTTAAGATTAAGAAGTCCGTGATTTGCTGTGTATGACCGAAACGGTTTACATTGAAACCAGTATCTTAGGCTACCTGACTGCTCGACCAAGCAGAGATCTTGTCTAGGCTGCAAATATTGAGATAACCAGAGAGTGGTGGGTTACACGCCGAAGTGACTTCCAACTCTACTCCTCCCAAGCAGTCGTAAAAGAAACCTCGCAAGGAGATGCCGAAATCGCATCTCAACGACTAGAAATTGTTCGCAATCTTGCGTTACTTGACTTGAATCAATCTGTGCTTAATTTAGCAGAGCAATTTTTGAGACACAGTACCCTTTCTGCAAAAGCTGATGTTGACGCAGTCCATATCGCAGTCGCGACTGTTCACGGCATGGATTACCTGCTCACATGGAACTGCAAGCACATTGCCAATGCTCAAATTCAAAGAAAACTTGCAGAGATCAGTGTTGATTTTGGATATGAGCTATTGATTCTTTGCACACCCTATGAACTTCTCGGAGATTGATTATGTATCAAGATGCAATTGTAGAAGAAATTCACAGAATTCGTGAAGAGTATTCTCGGTCATTCAATCATGACTTGAAAGCCATCTTTGCTGATTTACAAAAGCAGCAAGCTGAAAGCGGTAGAGAGGTTGTCAGTTTGTCACGAAAGCGCGATCGCCCAGCCAATTAACGCGATCTCATCAAAGCTAACTTTCTCCAGCGCGATCGCCCCAAAAAGCCCTTACTCAAAAGAGTGTGATTGGTTTACAATCGTCCTAAAGTTCGAGTGTTCTTGTCTAACATTCACTGCAACGGACGCACGGGCGATCGCTCCGATGCCAGTAGAAAGGTTAACTCGTTCGTCGTTGAGCTTTTCCGTTAGGCATCACAAATAGTCGCAACGCCATTTGTGATGGTGCAACAACCCGGCCACATCGCCGAAGATGGGCGATTGCGGCGTCGAGTCTTATTCATTCCTGAAAGGTCTTGTTGATGGCCGAGCACGCCTTTTACCTAGTCCCCTCCGATCCGTTCTACCTCCCCGACGATGAGCGCAATGCTGAGTTCTTCGCGTTTTTCAAGGAGGTTTCTCCGCTGCCCAACGCCAACGGTGGTTACGACTTCGAGAAGTACGACGATCCGGTGCTCGTCGATTCCGGCGACGCTTTCGAGGCGGTCATCTGTCCCGGTTGCTGTGCCAGACTGGAGATGCTGGGTGACGGAGAATGGGGCGAGCACTACGACTGGTGGCAATCCGTCATGGAGCAACCGCGGAACTCGACAGTGAAGGCTCCCTGCTGCGGCACCGAGACGCGCGTCGTGGATTTCAAGTTCGACAGTCCGGGCGCGTTTGCAAGATTCGCGGTGGGCGCGCTTGAGCCTTCGGACAGCGACTATTGGGAAGACGAGGATCGTCCATACGGCCTTCTCAAGCCCGAGACGCTTGCGCGGTTTGAGGAGATCCTGGGTTGCGGGGTCGTCCAGATATGGCAAGTTCGAACCTGAGGGTTTGAGTGTCCGACGAGCTCCTCAGCATGATGCCTAACAACGCGTTGGAGCGGACCGTGGACTATCGTGGGCCGCACCCTGGTTGCCAACTCGGTCGATATGCTCCCTGCGATTTGCAGATAACGGACGAGGCTGTGCTTAGAGATTGTCGTCCGGATTTATAGGCATTACGGGTTGAAATCATCAAAGGGCGATGGCCAAAGGCCGGTCGGAGACCATCGCAATATAGATTGAACTCGCAGTAGGCATAACCAAATCATTGCAGCGGACGGTATGGAGATCCCTTCGGGGATGCAGAGTATCGTTACCGCCGCTGAATTCAAACGTTAAACGTCCCTCGCACGTCCCCACTCATCATGGCTTCGTTTTCAGTCCGTAAGCCAGCCTTTTCCAAAGCGCGATCGCCCAGCCAATTAACGCGATCTCATCAAAGCTAACTTTCTCCAGCGCGATCGCCCCAAAACACCCCTATTCAAAACATTGTCGTAAGTTTATAATCGCTATCAAATTCCAGAGTTTTGGTCTAACATTCACTGCAACAGACATACGGGCGATCGCTCCGGTGTTAGTAGAAAGGTTAACTCGTTCGCCGTTGAGCTTTTCCGTTATACCCTTTAGCTGGGGAAAGTGATTGATCGAGAGCGAATAAAGCCACCCAAGCTGTGTTTAATTTAATACCCTATGATTCTGATATTCAGACCGATTCTGGCTAATGCGGGATTACCATTCACAATGTTTATGTTGGGACTTCCCTTCATTGCTTCGCTAGCAACATTTGGTTTGGCGGGCTTAGGGATTGTCCTAGTAGAAGCTTTGGGACTTCATCAACGAGAATCCGTCTCTTGGATACAAGCCTTTTGGACATCGGTCTGGGCAAATCTATTCTCTACCTTTATGGGACTTATATTTACTTTCATGTACGCAGCCAGTGGATTTCTAATTCTCTTAATCATCAATGTAGTTTTACTGAGCTGGTTCTTAAGTCGTTTGCTACTCCGTGTCCTAGCGGAGCTTCGAGGTAATGTTCAGCTTCTACTTTTGCAAGCCCTTACCTACTTGATAAGCTTCATTGTGAGTTTAGCTATTTTTATAACTGGAGGTATTTTAAATTTTGGGATTGGCATCAAGACAAGAATGCTCATAGAGCCAGGGTCATTCACTCTGAATGTTTATGTCACAGCCGTCCTAGGATTACTAGCCTTAAACTTTCTCCTCACTTGGATTCTGGAAAGCTACTGGCTAACTGGAAAATGGAAGGAAAAATCTCCTGCAAAACTTTGTCGGACAGTCTTTTGGATTAATGTCCGCTCGTATGTTTACATTCTCTTACCCATTGTGATATTGGGAGGCATCCTCCAGAGAAAGCTGTAGGAAGATGTTGTTGATTACATCGCACAAAACTGATCCTAAAGATAAATAATTAATTGTTAAGCAATCAGTATATAACACATCATTGGAGCGGACAATATTGAGGTATTACGGAGTTGAGTTGGGGGCGATCGCTAGTGATAGAAATTTATAGACTCAATGTGTTGATATCGTCTAGCTGGCTTCGCTGAAAGTCCTTGCACTCTTTCCTGAGGAATACCTGTTAAGCCGAAAGTACCTAGGAAATGTTCTGTTAAGATAGTCGTTCGAGTCTGGTTTGTTGTTGCGAAAGCACCCAGGAAGATGTTGGTAAGGGTGGTGGCGAAGGGCGATCCTCCGAAGGAGAGGCTGTGCCAACGCTGAATCCGAAAACGCTCAGAAGGTTGGTGGTGAGGCAAAGATTCGGCTTGTAAAATCTAGGTACTTACAGCAATGGTTACCATTGTGCCTGCCAATGTCTGTGTCTACAAACCTGCACATCAAGCTATTGGGAGAATTTTGCCTCATGTCCGATGGAAGATCCATCACTGGGGTGAATTCAGAACGGTTGCAGGCATTGCTGGCCTTTATTGTGTTGCACCGGGACCGGGACACACCACAACTCCGGCAACAGCTAGCTGTTCATCTCTGGCCCGATGCGACCGATACCGATGCAAAAGCCAATTTGCGGCGACGGTTGCATGAGTTGAAGCAGTTGATTCCTGAAATCGATCGCTGGTTGCGTGTCGAACCAAAAACCATTCAATGGATACAAGATGAGAGCTGCTGGCTGGATGTCGCAGAGTTTAAAGCCGCGATCGCCGCTACCATTCCACTCCCCCAAACTCCCACTCCCCTATATTCCTCCATCCAGGCACTCGAACAAGCTGTGAACTTGTATCAAGGTGACTTGCTCCCCAGTTGCTATGACGATTGGATCGAACCCTACCGGGAGCAACTACGGCAACAAGCGATCGCTGGGTTGGATACCTTAGTGACAACGTTTACCACCCAAGGCGATAACCGCTCTGCCATTCGCTATGCCCAACACTTGCAGCGAATCGATCCATTGTACGAGCCTGCCTATTGCCATTTGATGCGGCTCCATGCCCAAGCGGGCGATCGCGCCAGTGCGTTGCGGGTCTATCACCAATGCATGACGACACTGCAAGCCGAGTTGGGCGTGAATCCTAGCCCCACCACCGGCAAGCTTTACCAGGACTTGCTCACCCTGGATGATGATCCACCGCCGTTAACCTGTGCCGCCAGTGCCCCAATCCAGGCACCAGCCGTTTCCCCATTACTGCCGTTGGCTCCGTCAAGTCTGGCAGTGCCGACAACGGAATTGCCCTTGATTGGTCGAGAGACCGAGTGGGCTGCCATACAGGTCTGGCGATCGCACTGTAGGTCACAGCATCAGCCGGATCTGTTGTGGCTCTTGGGCGAACCGGGCATTGGCAAAACCCGCTTACTGGAGGAATTGGCAAAAACCGTGCAGTCCAGTGGCGGTTATGTGCTCTGGGGTAAGGGATTTGAGGCGGAAATGCTGCGACCCTATGGGGTGTGGGTGGATATTTTTCAGGCGATCGGTGCGACAAAATTTTTGGATGAACTGAAATCTTTGGTGTTGCATGCAGAGTCAGCAGCAACCTTGAACCGAGGGCGGTTGTTTGATTTGGCGGCACAGTTCATCAGCCAATTAGCAGAAACCGCCCCAGTGCTGATCGTGCTGGACGATATCCAGTGGTTAGACGAAACCTCGATCGCCTTTCTACACTACGCGGTTCGCCTGTTCAGTCAGCAGAAATCCGTCTGGTTTGCCTGTGCTGCCCGCAAACGGGAAATCGAAGTCAACTTGGCTGCCGATAAGTTGATCCAGGCATTGCACCGGGAACATCGGATTCGCACGGTGGAACTGACACCCCTCGATCGCCCGCAAACCCTGGCATTGGCTCAAGCTGTCGGCTATACCGCTGACGACGATCGCATTTTTGCTAACAGTGGCGGCAATCCCCTGTTTGCCCTGGAAATTGTCCGTGCCCACGCGCAGTCCGATCGCTCAGCACCCGATACCCTGGAAAAGCTGATTCAGGGCAGGCTGCGCCAGTTAGATGAGCCAGCACGGGAGTTAATGCCCTGGATGGCGGCGTTGGGGCACAGTTTCAACCCCACCACCTTGGCGAAAGTGGCAGATTACCCTTTGCCCCGATTACTGAGTGCGATTGACCAGTTAGAGCGACATGGCATCATTCGTCCCGGTAGCGCGATGGCGGGCGAACTGTCCTATAACTTTGCCCATGACATTGTACGACAGGCGGCTTACGAGCAGTTTTCCGTACCCCGGCGCAGGCTGATGCATACTCACATTGCCCAGACGTTACAGGCGATCGCCACTCCGACTTCTCCGATGATCAGCGATGTAGCCCACCATGCCGACCTCGGCAGTGATCATCAACTGGCCGCAACCGCCTGTTGGATGGCGGCAGAGCGTTGTTTGCGGGTCTTTGCCTATGCGGAAGCGGCTGAACTCGCCCAGCGCGGTATTCGGCATTGTCCGTATTTAGGTACGGCAGATCGCATTCATCTGCACTTAAACTTGCTGAAAGCCTGTGTCAAAGCGGGCGTGCCTAAGCCTCAAGCCAATGCCCTCAAGCAAGCCTTACAAACCCTGATCCAGGAAGCCGCCGTTCTGGGACTGAAGGAGGATGAATCGACTGGACTGGAGGCATTGATTGTTCTGAATTATGACCACGGCAACTTAAGCGAAGTGCAGCAGTATTCCCTCCGAGCAGCAGAGCGGGGACGCACGGCCAGTCCTGCCACCACCATGTATATGTTGGCTCACACGGGGTCTTGTCTGGCCGAAATTGGGCGCGACATGATCCGTGCTGAATCGCTATTGTTGGAAGCCCAATCAATTAGCGATCGCCTGAGCATCCCTGCCATTGACATTCCCTTTGGTCTGGGGTGTGTACGGCGGTTTCAGGGACAGATCGATGAGGCGCGATCGCTGTTACGGCAGGGTTGGCAAATGGCTCAAATGGCTCAGGATCACTGGCGCGAATGTCTCTGCCTCACCAATCTGGTGATGCTGGAATTAGAGACTGGCAATCCTACAACGGCATTGAATGAGGGCAACGAATTGATTCACGTTTCAGCACAGATGGGTGGGGGCAGTGAAGCGCCCCATGCGGCTGCATTAGATGCCGTGACGCGGTATGTGTTGCAGGAGAAGAATGCCGCAGATTCGCTCCTGCGATCGCTCCAGATGCTCCGGCAAATCGACTCGCCGCGAATGCTGGCTTATATGCAAACGATCGCCGCCCAATGGGATTTGACCCAGGGCAATGGGCAACAGGCGGTTGCCCGTGCTGAGGAAGCTTTGGCAGCCGCCCAACTAATTAACAATCCCATCGCGATCGCCTTGGCGGGGTCGGTGATCATCCAGGCAAACCATCAGCGCGGTAATCTAGATTGCGCTCAGCGACACTTGGCTGACTTGAAAACCCAGTTGAAGGATCACACCTTAAGCGCCCAAGCGCAGCAGCGAATGATTAACTTGGATGTCTTGCTGAATCCATCCATTCACCCCTAAGAGAGTGTTTGTAAATTGATTGCAATCAAGCTCAAATGCTTGGCAATACTCGATCCCCCCTAGCCCCCTTTTCAAGGGGGGAAATGAACTCAAAGCCTAAATCCCCCTTAAAAACGGGGGATTTAGGGCGATCGCAAACCTCGTTTACAAACAGTTTCTAATCAAGGAGGAAACCTGGTATGAAATTTGCGATAGCGCCAGCGCTGACTTGTCAGTTCGCAGAAGTGACATTTTCACCGCCCCTGACCGCACCCGTAACCGATGAGGCTTGGATGCAGACCACCCAAAGCCTAGAGGGTTGCATCGCAGCGCGGCATATTCAATGGCTCTATTCTTTGGTGTCGGTGCAGGGCGATCGCTCCATTTGCGTCTATGCGGCGCCCTATGCCGATGCAGTGCGGGAAGCCTACCGCGAAGCTGGAATGTCCTTTCAGCAGATATATCCAGCCGAACAATGGTTTGATCAAGAGCCAAAAAGCTATCAAGATAATTTCTTGATAGTAGCGGAAGTGCGCTATGATCCACCGCTCACGAAATCCATGTATGAATCCCAAAAACAGCAAGCCGCAGGATGTTTTCACGAACTCAACATTCAATATGCTTGGTCAGTTTTGACCCTGGACGGCACCCGATCACATTGTGTATTCTCAGCCGCTTGTGCCGAAGATGTGCGATCGCTCTATCGTAAATTAAATGCGCCCTTCGATCTCGTTTGGAAAGCCATCCTAATTCAACCCCAAATTTAAGACACATCCCTCCATGTTGTAACTGGTCAAGCGTTGGATGATTCTCGGACGATTCCCGGACGGTTTCAGGACAGGGGGTTGCCTAATCTGGGAACAGAACAGCCAAGAACGGCTCTATAGCCAGTCTCTGGTTTTACTCACTGACTTGAAACCTACCATCACTCTAGGAGAAGCATCATGACCGCAACGATGATCAACCCTAACCAAGCCTACGAACAAGCGCTCCAGCGTGCTGGCCAAGTCAACTGGAAAATTGAAGACATCATTGGTGGCGACAAGCGCCTCGACTTCAGCAAACGCTTTATGCCGGAAGCCCTGGTACGAGTAAACGAAATCGCTTGTTTGAACGAAGCCGAAAAACTGATTTTGAACCAGATTCGCGGCAATAGCTATCTGCACTTATTTGGGGCTGTGGAAGAGGCTATTGTTCCCTCTGTGCTCAATCACGTCAAAACAACGGGCTTGAGCGACATCACCGCCACTCAAGCGTTACTCCACTTTGCGGAAGAGGAGAGCAAGCACATTCGCCTGTTTCGCCGCTTTGCCGAAGAGTTTGCACTGGGGTTTGGCAGTCGCTGCGATGGCATTGGTCCCGTGCCAGACATCGCCAACGCTGTGCTTCAGCACCATCCCTTGAGTGTGGGGTTGGCGATTCTCTATATTGAGTGGATGACCCAAAATCACTACCTGGCTACTGTGCGGGATAACGTCAGCGAAAGTCTGGATCCGCAGTTTTGCAGTCTGCTACGGAATCACTGGTTGGAAGAAGCCCAACATGCGACACTCGATGTCTTGGTGGTAGAGCAGTTGGTGCGAGAGATGTTACCCGCCGAGGTGGAAGCTGGGGTAGAGGACTTTTTCAAACTGATTGAGTTCTTGCATGGTGGCTTTATGATACAGGCGCAACTCGATCTGGAAAGCCTTGCCAGAGCCACAGGTCGCACGTTCACTGAAGCTGAGCAGCAAGAAATCCAGGCAATCCAGGAACGGTCTTATCAATGGACGTTTATTGGTTCTGGCATCAGCCACGGCAAGTTTGTCCAAACCTTTAGCCAGTTTGGCCCGATCGCCCAATCTCAATTGACCCAGATTGCGGAAAAGTACAGCAAGTAGCGCTATTGCGATCGCCAGGGCAGGCTAGTGGTTGGCAATTAACCTGCTCTGACATTGAACTTTAAACATCGGCAAGCCTGATTACATCGGAGAGTTTTCCTATGTTACCTTTACGCACGCTCATGCTGACGATTCTTGCCCTGATCGCCTTTGCCGGAAACTCCTTGCTCTGCCGCATGGCGCTCAAACAGACAGGCATCGATGCCGCCAGCTTCACATCGATTCGCTTGATCTCTGGTGCCCTGATGCTCTGGTTGATTGTCCAGCTATGGGGCGGGGCAATTCTCCCAGGGAGACGCTTCGCGAACCCCGAGGCGGGCAGTTGGCGTTCTGCACTGGCTCTCTTTGCTTATGCGGCATGCTTTTCGATTGCCTATACAAATTTGCCTGCCGGAAGTGGGGCTTTACTTCTGTTTGGCGCAGTGCAAATCACCATGATTGGCTACGGATTATCCAGAGGAGAACGCCTGCGAGGATGGCAGGTGACAGGACTCCTGCTTGCGCTTGTCGGGTTGGTGGGGCTACTTCTACCAGGACTTTCAGACCCCCCCCCTTGCCCAGTTCGTTGCTCATGCTGGGTGCAGGTCTGGCATGGGGAATTTATTCCTTGTGCGGTAAAGGGGTAGGTAATCCCATTCTGATGACGGGCGGCAATTTTCTGCGGACAATTCCGTTTGCAATCGCCCTCAGTCTGGTCACTCGTTCCCATATCTCTCTGGATAGTGCTGGGATCGGGTATGCCGTATGCTCCGGTGCGTTAACTTCCGCCGTTGGATACACCCTCTGGTATGCAGCATTACCAGGGTTAAAGGCAATTCAAGCCGCTACGGCACAATTGAGCGTCCCGATTCTGACGGCAGTGGGTGCCATAATTTTCTTGAACGAACCCATGACAAGCCGGTTGGGACTATCCTCCGTTGCTGTACTGGGTGGAATTGCCTTAGTGAATACGCAGCGAAATCTGACCTGGAATCTCTGGTTTATCACCTGGTTAGGATTGATAGCTGGATTGTTTGCACAACCATTTTATGAATATGTTGTTTACTTTTCAGCCATTCAGGTTGTAATTTTCCTCTCCATTGAACAGTTCAAATTAACCGCCTTTCCCGTACAAGTGCGTATTGCCTACCTTGCCTGGGTTGCTCTTGGCACCTATGTTCCATATCTGTCTATTCTCATGCTGATCACGACGATCGGGCTGACCGCCAATGTGTTCTTTGGTTACTGTCCACTTGCTCGCACGTTGTATTTACTACCTATTAACAGAAACGAACCCCTATCGATTGATTTGGTTAAGCGCGTATTTCAGAGCCCCCCTGTGAAAGGTCGTTTCGAGCTTTTGCCACCCGTGGTCAACTAAGCTTGCTCAATGGAAGTCTCCCATCAATCGTCGAAAGTTGGGAAATAATTTACTGGAGTGAAGTAATGACGGAGTGGTACAAGAAAGATCTTGCATATATTCATGATGTTGGTCACAGTGAGTATGCTCTCAAATCTGCTCCTGGCATACTCAATATTCTAGCTCAAAATAATATTCGAGAAGGTCTAGTAGTAGACTTGGGATGTGGAGGTGGATTATCGGCTTCAGAACTTAGCAAGGCTCATTATCGTGTGCTTGGAGTTGATATTTCTGAATCTCTGATCGCGATCGCTCGAACCAGAGTTCCAGATGCTGAGTTTCGAGTTGAGTCATTGTTTAAAGCCGACATCCCCTCTTGCAATGCGGTTATCTCAATTGGTGAATGTTTTAACTATCTGTTTGACAAAGATAACAATTGTCAAACATTGGTTCAACTTTTCGATCTCATCTACAGGGCATTAGTTCCAGGGGGCGTGTTCGTCTTTGATATTGCAGAACCGGGACAGGTGATGCCAGGAAATAAAACTCAAAGTTTTACCGAAGGGAAAGACTGGATAGTTCTGGTTGAGAAGGAGGAAAATCAAGAGCAGTCAACATTAATCCGTCGCATTATTACTTTACGAAAAGTGGGAGAACATTACAGGCGAGATGAAGAAGTCCATCATTTACGACTATACAAGGCGACAGACGTGGCTGAAAAACTTCGTCAGACAGGGTTCCAGATCCAAGTCAGGCGAGATTATGGTCAATATGAACTCCCAAAAGCTCATGCTGCCTTTATTGCCCGTAAATCAATATGAGATGATTTGCCATGTACAGACCTACTGCTTTTCAGGAAGACAACGTGGATAAACTCGTCGCTTTCATGAGAGCGACGAGTTTAGGAACACTGGTGTCGATTGTAAATGGCATTCCTTTCGCTTCGCATATTCCCCTCGTGATAACGCTCCAAGAAGGGGTCGTTAAACTTACGGGTCATCTCGCCAAGCAAAATCCTCAATGGCAAGTCTCATGAATTCAGAGATCGAAATCCAAATTCGCGCGTGCGAAGCGCGGCTTTATTCCGCAATGTCAGCTTCAGATGTGTCTGAGTTGGACATGCTCATCGCCGATGACCTCCTTTTTGTGGGACCAACTGGTGAACTGGCAACTAAAGCGATGGATTTGGAGGTACATCGTACTGGTGGTACAAAGTTTCACGAGTTTGTGCCCAAAGAGTTAGAAATACGTGTTTGGAGCGAGGACTTTGTTCTTACATCGGCTAAAATTTTCTTAAGCGGTACGTATTTAGGAAATGCGTATGC
The DNA here is from genome assembly GCF_000775285.1 of Neosynechococcus sphagnicola sy1. Taxonomy (NCBI): domain Bacteria; kingdom Bacillati; phylum Cyanobacteriota; class Cyanophyceae; order Neosynechococcales; family Neosynechococcaceae; genus Neosynechococcus; species Neosynechococcus sphagnicola. Next base: position 14,604 of record NZ_JJML01000075.1, read on the forward strand.
AGGTGATTATCGCTACATGAGAGTTTGGCGTAAAGACAAAAAGGGCTGGCAAATTGTTGGTGGTAGCGTTATCGCGCTGGGCTGAAAGTCTATACTCCCTAAATCTTGTTTGGTGACGAAGGTCTGAGCCGTTGAGGAGCATGGGTAGTGCTACAGCTAACAAGTCGATGAAGCGGACGGACAAGAAAATCTGATGATGAAGCCAAAACTATCTACCGCCGCTTATCTTGGTCGTTATGCGGATTGACCACCTACTAAATGCTACTTTATATCTCTCCACAGAAACACTTATGCAGGGAAGTTCTTATAAAGGCTGAATTTGAATAAGGTGGACAAATGAGAATTTTAATAGAAGCACTTGAACAACTGGAATATTGGTTGTGGCAGAATCATCCAGAATTGGCAAGCTCTATGGTTTCAGGACTAACCATAGATGAGATCGACACCATTTTACACGAACTTCCAGGTCAAGTTACTCAAGAGATCAGAGAGTTCTATCAATGGACAAATGGTAGCGAGATTTTTTTGACACCATGTCATTTTGATGAACCTCTACGTATAATGCCTCTTAGAACTGCAATTCAATATACTTCTGAGCCAAACAGCTTTCTTGAACAACGAATAAACATTCCAAAGCTAGTTATGTTTTGGGAGTCTGAAAGATGGCTTCATTTGGCAATTTGTGACGAAACTAAAGCTTCTCCAATCCTTGTTATAACTGACGACGATTTTACTAGATTGGCTTATTCAAGCCTGACAAGTATGGTTTTGACAAATCTTGAATGTTACCAAAAAGAGATTATTAAAATAGAGGTCAGAGATAGCTGGATAAGACTCAAGCTTAATGATGAACCTTCGAGGAAAGAATTTAATGCTATCCGCAATCGAAATAATCAGACTTTTGAGCTATCATCTTTTCAAGAACGCCACAATCTTGAGGTTATACAAATATGAAAAATGGTGGCGATCGCTGCATAACAACCCTGGTGCAGCGGATTTCCCGAAGTCGCTTGCTGTGTAGGAAAGACCTCGACAACCGCTGACCAGGAATGTTAGCCCTTAAGTCCTCGGTTGAGGCAGTTCATCCACCCTGTCTATTATAGCGTTTTTCAGCCTAGTAGGGCTGGCGAGGTAAGATATAGGAATCCACTGTTAATCTAGATAAACGTGCGCCCATATTCTGAAGACTTGCGGAGAAAAATAGTTGAGAGATACATAGACGGGAAGACCTCTCAACGCAAGCTAGCCGAACAGTTTCATGTAGCATACAGCTTTGTACGCAAACTAACGAAGCAATATCGAGAGACCGGGACTATCCGTCCGAAGCAGCGAACAGAACAAACCCCCAGCAAACTCAGTGCTGAGCATCTGGCTGTGTTGAGTGGCTTAGTTGAGACAAATAATGATGCCACCTTGAGCGAACTGTGTGATCTGTTAGACGAAGCAGTTGGGGTTCGAGTCAGCATAACGACAATGTTTCGGATGCTTCAGAAGCTGAACTTGACCCTTAAAAAAAC
>NZ_JJML01000076.1 GCF_000775285.1 Neosynechococcus sphagnicola sy1
TCCTGGAAAAATTTGCTGCTTTTAAAACTCAGCAGTCTGTACCGGCGATCGCCCCTTCCCAGGCTTACACCTGTCTCCATTACTACCTTCCTGAAATTCCCCTAAGTCAAGATTTTCTCTATTATTCCTGGTTGATTCGGAATTATCCTCGGTTGACAGATTTAGAGCGAATGCGATCAACGTTGCCAGCGCTGCGATCGCCCATCATTAGCATTCTGATGCCCGTCTATAATACCCCAGAGAATTATCTCAGAGCCGCGATCAATTCCGTCTTAGCTCAAGTTTATCCTTGCTGGGAACTCTGTATTGCGGATGATGCTTCAACCGTACCTCATATTCATCAGATCCTCAAGGATTACGGTGAACAAGATCCTCGCATTAAGGTTGATTTTAGAACCGAAAATGGCAATATTTCTCGCTGTTCTAACTCAGCATTGACACTGGCAACGGGAGAATTTGTTGCCCTTCTCGATCATGATGATCTTCTCACCCCTGATGCTTTATATGAAGTCGTCCTGCTGATAAATCAGCATCCTGAGGTCGATTTTGTCTATTCGGATGAAGATAAAATTGATGATCATTACCACCTGAGCCAGCCCTACTTCAAAGCTGACTGGTGTCCCGATTCGATTCTATCTCGGATGTACACTTGTCACCTGGGGGTCTATCGCAAATCCCTGGTGGAGGAAATTGGTGGTTTCCGGGAAGGCTTTGAAGGGTCTCAAGACTATGATCTCGTCCTCCGCCTCACCGAAAAAAACCCAGCATATTTTCCACATTCCCAAAGTTCTCTACCACTGGCGGATTCATGGAGCCTCGACGGCAAGCAGCCTAGACAGTAAGAGCTATGCCACCGATGCCGCAGTGCGGGCACTCTCAGAAGCGCTCTCCCGCCGCCAAGAACCTGGTTTGGTCGTGAATGCGCCGGGGGGGTCATGCGATCGTCCGCTACTATATTCAAAGTTTTGATCGCGTCTCCATTATCATTCCCACCAAAAACTTAGGCCGAGTGCTCCATCAATGCCTTACGTCTATTTTTGAAAAAACCACCTATCCCAACTATGAAGTGATTGTCATTGATAACGGCAGCACAGAAGCAGAAACCGCCCAGGTGTTGAGTCAATGGTTAACCTTAGAACCCGAGCGATTCCGCAGCTATTCCCTCGATATTCCCTTTAACTTTTCCAAGTTGAATAACTATGGCGTCGAGCAAGCTCACGGGAAGTATCTACTATTCCTCAATAATGATACCGAGGTGATTACCCCAGACTGGATGAATGCCCTGGTAGAACAGGGACAACGGCCAGAAATTGGTGCGATTGGGGGGATGCTGCTGTATCCAGATAACACGATTCAACATGCCGGAGTCATTGTTGGCATTGGTGGCGTTGCCGGACATAGCCATAAACATTATATTGCCAATGACCACGGCTACTTTAACCAAATCCAAACGGTGAATAACTACTTAGCGCTGACCGCAGCCTGTCTGTTGTGTCGGCGAGACGTGTTTACCGCAGTCGGAGGCTTTGAAGAGCAACTAGATATTGCATTCAATGATGTGGATCTGTGCCTGAAAATAGTGGAGAAAGGCTATCGTAATCTCTATCTGCCCCACGTGAAACTCTATCACTATGAATCAAAAAGTCGTGGCTATGAAGACACCCCCGAAAAACAATTGCGCTTCCGTCAAGAGATTGAGTATATGCAACAAAAGTGGCAGCACTTCATTGAACATGACCCCTGTTATAGTCCCCATCTAACTCGCCATCGGGAAGACTATGGCATTCGGGAAATGGTTCGTTAGTGTCCAGAGCTTGGAGCTGACGGAAGCACCGGTTTCATAAGGAAACCAAAATTATTCAGCCAGGGGAAAATGCATGGCTCCTCGATCGCGAGCCGGAGCTGAGATCGCTGCACTTTCCCCCGCTGCATTCGCCACAGTGGGGGATTTTTACCGGAGTCAGAACCGTCTGGAAAGTCTTCTTGTTATATTTTGCAGGGGAGCCACTATCAAGTCAGGGGCAATTGTGTTCATCAGCGTTGTCATTCCTACCTATAATCGTCGAGCCATTTTAGAGAAATGTTTGGTTGCCTTAGAGCAGCAGCACCTCAGTCCCGATACCCCGATCTCCGGGTATGAAGTGGTGGTGGTGGATGATGGTTCCACCGATGGCACCCTTGAGTGGCTGGCACAACAGCGGGGAGTATTTCCCCATGTGCGGTGCTTGCAGCAGGATCATCAAGGACCCGCTGCGGCTCGCAATTTAGGGGTGACCGCCGCGATCGGAGAGACGATCATTTTTATTGACAGTGATTTAGTGGTGACGGCAAGCTTTCTCCAGGCCCATGCCGAGGCACTGGTGCAGGGACAGCAAACCTTGGGGAGAGATCGCCTCTTTACCTATGGGCGCGTGATTAATACCTGTAATTTTGAGCATCCCACCTCGGAACCCTATAAGATCACTGATTTTTCGGCAGCTTACTTTGCTACCGGAAATGTAGCGATCGCCCGTCACTGGTTAGAAGCAGCGGGATTATTTGATACCCAGTTTCACCTCTATGGCTGGGAAGATCTGGAGTTGGGGGTGCGCTTAAAGCACCTGGGGTTAAAGCTGGTGAAATGCCCTGAGGCCGTGGGTTATCACTGGCATCCCGCCTTTCACCTGGAGCAAATTCCCCGGATGATCGATCGGGAAATTCAACGGGGGTCGGATGGGGGTGCTGTTTTATCAAAAGCATCCTACCTGGGAAGTACAAATGATGATTCAGATGACCTGGATTCACCGCCTACTCTGGGGGCTGCTGTCCCTGGGAGGGCGTCTGAATGAACACACCATGGCTCCCCTGCTGCAATGGTTAATTGACCAGGGCCAACCCCAACTAGCCCTGGAAATTGCCCGCATCTTTCTCAATTGGTATAACGTTCAGGGAGTCTATGCCGCCTATGCCGAACGGCAACCAACGGCCTAACGACCGCCACTGGCATTCACCCCATAGGCCAAGGCCGCCTGTTGTTCCCGACTGAGACGGTCAAAGCCAAAACAGGCGATCGCCAGCGGTAGAATCTGAGCCTTGGTTAATAAAACCGTTTGTCCCTGATGATCTCGCAGGGAGATGGTGTCATTGTTCACGATCACCTGATAGCGCAATCGTTGATCTGGGGTGACAATGTCGAGGCCATCGTCCCTGACGTTAATCCGATAAAGGGGTTGATTGTCGCCCGTTGCTAAGGTGTAATCACCATCGGGCTGACGACGCAATATCAGCAGGGCTTGGGATTGATCAGCGGTTTTGACCGTCCAAGTCCCAGATTGGCTGATCACATAGCCGAGGGGTTGATTTGCCGTATCCTTGATTTTTATCTTGCCGCCCTCCTCTGCCTGTAAACGGACGAGTTCTTGCTCGGAGGCATTGAGCAACGTTCCCCCATCCCCCAGCAGCTTTAGGGTCAATAAAGTCTCGCCCCCTTCCTGCTTCAGTTTGATCGTCTGGGTATCGCCCACGGATTGGGAAACTGACTCTGGCGGGGCTGTGGCAGACAGGTTGGGGCGGGAGGGCAAAGGATGACAGGCGGTCAGTATCAACAGGATTCCGATCAAACGACTCCTGAGCATAGGGTGAATCATTGGCTGTAACCACGTTGAACGGCGCTCTCAGGAATTTGGGAATTCCCAGGGGAGTAACCCGACGCTAAGGGGACTGGTTGCCAACCTGCTGAATCAGTTTAGCCACTAGACCCGTCCAGCCAGTTTGGTGGTTAGCCCCCAGTCCTGCGCCATTATCCCCATGGAAATATTCATAGAACAGAATCAGATCGCGCCACTGGGGGTTGGTTTGGAATTCTGGAATCCCGCCGTAGAGAGGGCGATGCTGCTGGCTATCTTGGGCAAAAATGCGGATCAACCGCTGGGATAGCTCTTGGGCAATCTCCCAGAGATTCATCATTTTGCCTGATCCGGTGGGACACTCCAGTTGAAAATTATCGCCAAAATAATGATGGAACTTTTGTAGAGACTCAATTAGGAGAAAATTCATCGGGAACCAGATGGGGCCGCGCCAATTGGAATTGCCGCCAAACAGGCCGCTACTCGATTCCGCCGGTTCGTAATCGACCCGATGGGGTACCCCATCGACATAGAAAACATAGGGTGCCTCGGCATGACAGCGGGAAACCGAGCGAATACCGTAATCGCTGAAAAACTCGGACTCATCCAGCATTGTCTGGAGAATCCGCCGTAGTTTCTCAGGGTAGCAAATTGCCAGTAGCCGTCGTGACTCTAGGCCACAGGCTTCCACACAGGCGACATTCCGGGTCAAATCGGGACGATGGGCAATAAACCATTCCACACGCTGCCGAAATCCGGGCAATTTCTCTAGAATCTCTGGTTCCAGGGTGGCAACTGCAAACAGGGGAACCAAGCCCACCATCGAGCGAACTTTCAGCCGCACCGAGTGACCATCGGGCAGCCGCAGCACATCGTAATAAAACCCATCCTCCTCATCCCAGAGTTCCGTGGACTCAGAGCCGATTTTGTTCATGGCATCGGCAATATAGAGAAAATGCTCAAAGAATTTGGTGGCAATATCCTCATAAACAGGATTTTCTTTGGCAAGTTCCAGGGCAATGGTGAGCAGGTTCAAGCAGTACATCCCCATCCAACTGGTGCCATCTGCCTGTTCAATATACCCACCCGTGGGCAGTTGGGCACTGCGGTCAAAGACGCCGACGTTATCCATCCCCAGAAAGCCGCCTTCAAAAACGTTGCGCCCTTCCCGATCCTTGCGGTTCACCCACCAGGTGAAGTTGAGCATCAGTTTTTGAAACACCCGCTCTAGGAACTGGCGATCGCCTTGACCGCGAAGTTTTTCCTCAATCTTGTAAACTCGCCAGGTTCCCCAGGCGTGAACGGGGGGGTTGACATCCCCAAAGGCCCATTCATAGGCAGGGAGCTGACCGTTGGGGTGCATGTACCACTCACGGGTGATGATGTCCAGCTGATATTTGGCGTAATCTGGGTCAATCATCGCTAGGGGAATGCAGTGGAAGGCCAAATCCCAGGCAGCAAACCAGGGGTACTCCCACTTATCACACATGGAGATAATATCCTGGGCATCAAGATGCCCCCACTGGTGATTCCGGCCTTGCTTCCGTTCCGGCGGTGGGGGAAATCCATCGCCTTTAAGCCAGGTATCGACGTAGTAATAGTAGTACTGCTTACACCACATCATGCCAGCAAAGGCTTGCCGTTGAATATTCCGTAAGTCTGGACTGAGGGAGGCCGGTGCCAGTTGTTGATAAAAGTCATCAGCTTCTTGCAACCGAGTCCGAAAGGTTTGAGCAAACTCACGGTCAAAGGGAGATGGCAGATCCGCTGCCTTGCTGAGACGCAGTTGCACCACCTGAGTCTTTGTGGCGGGAATTTCTAACTGATAGTGAGCCGCAACCTTGGTTCCCTGCTGTTTAGGGTTGACGGCGGTGGTGACTCCGTTGACAACATAGTCGTGGATGCCGTCTTTGACGTAGGGGGTGGGATTTTCAGTCCCAAAGAGTCGCTGGGAATTAGTCTCATTCTCTGTGAACAACAGGGGCACGGCTGCTGCATCGCAACGCTGGCAGTAGAGGGTATAGTCCCCCAGTTCAGCATGCTGGACGTGGACAACGCTGACCCCTGCTTGGGTTTGCCCCTGGTGGAGCTGGGGTTTTGGCGATCCGGGCTGCCAAGACCAGGTATTGCGAAACCACAGGGTGGGCAAGAGAGCCAGGGATGCGGTTTCTGGGCCATGATTGGTGACGGTAATTTGAATCAGGAGGTCTTCGGGGGCGGCTTTGGCGTACTCCACCACCACATCGAAGTAGCGATTGTCGGCAAATACCCCGGTATCTAAGAGTTCAAATTCTGGAGCCAGCCGTCCTCGTTGCCGATTTTCTGCGGCTAACCAAGCGTAAGGGAATTCTGCCTGGGGATATTTGTACAGGCATTTCATGTAGGAATGGGTCGGGGTGCTGTCCAGATAAAAATAATAATCCTTGGGATCTTCCCCGTGATTGCCCTCCGAGCCCGTCAACCCAAAAATTCGCTCTTTGAGGATAGGATCGTTGCCATTCCAGAGGGCGATCGCAAAACAGAGTCGTTGCTGATCATCGGCAATCCCGGCAATGCCATCTTCTCCCCAGCGATAGGCACGGGAGCGGGCTTGATCATGGCTAAAATCATCCCAAGCGGTGCCATAGGGACTGTAATCTTCCCGAACGGTGCCCCACTGACGTTCGCTCAAATAAGGTCCCCACTGCTTCCAAGGGGTTTTTTGGGTGCGGGCGGCTTCTAAGCGGGCAATCTCTGGCGTCATAGTCAAACCTTGAGGAGGTGGAAATGGATCACGTTTACCTGTCCAAGGGGTGCAGGTTCAAACCAGTAGGTCGGCAATTGCGATCAACGAGCTGGAGGTCACTCAGGGACTGGGGTTAAGGTCAGTAAGGTCAGTGCCGTTAGGGTAACGGAATCTGTTCTCGCCCGTGGCGGAGGGTGGCGGCCATCCAGACCAGTTCTGTTAAGAACCGATCGCAGCGGCGCACATAGGCTTGATCCAGTAGATTGCCCGACGGATCAAAGAGGGTCTTCACCTCCCCAAAGTTGAGGTCGGTAACAATGGTGACCAACCCCAAGGCCTTGAGCACGGGTAACAGCGACTCAATCACCCGCACCCCGCCAAAACCACCCACGGAAACGCCACAAAGCCCCACTGCTTTTCGGGTGTACTCTTTGTAATTACTGTCCAGGGCGTGTTTCAGTAGACCGGGGTAACCGTGGTTATACTCTGGGGTAACAATAATCAGGGCATCCGCTCGTGCCATCGCGGCGGAGAAATGGGGATGTTTAATTGCTTCTCCGGCATCCAATGTGGACAGTGCTAACCCTCGCACGTCAATCAATTCTGTGGTAATTCCTGGGCGTTTGGCCACTTCCCCTAAGATAAATCGGGCCACTGGCTCACTCATGCGTCCTTGGCGAGCCGTTCCCAGGAGGACAGGAATAAATAAGGATTGATCGGTAGACATCGCTGACTCCTCAGACACTATTTCTCAACAATCCGCAGGGGATGACCATCGGGATCTTCCACCAACAAGGCTTTTTTGAAGCCCAATGAACCATCGGCGATCGCCACCACACCGGGGGAAATCAACCGATATTGACCGGCACGTAACTCGGGGAGCAGTGCCTCTAAATGATCCACCACCAGGGTCGTTTGCCAGTTGATTAAATCATTGGAACGGGTTGCTGCTGGCTTGGGACGGCCCCCAGGGGGGGCGAGATATTGCAAAAATTCTACCCCAATCCCCCCAGCAGCCCGGAGAGCAGTAATTTGAAGTCTGGCACCAAAAACGTTGTTGAGATGTTCTTGCTCCGTGCCATAGTTTTCACTGGCTCCAACCACTTGTAAACCCAACAGATCCCGGTAAAATTTGCGACTGATGTCCGTATCCGCAACCACAATCGCCGTGTGATCAATCCCCAAAAACAGCGCCTGGGTGGGTTGTTGCCAGCGGGGGTTCCCTTTCCCAGGGGGGAATTTAATCAGCTCTAGATGATGACCATCCGGGTCCTGAAAATAGAAGGCTTCAATGCCCCCCGCATTCGGGTTCCAGTCTGGTAAGCGCTGGGGGCCGGAGGAAGCATGTTGCACCTTAAACTGACGCAGCCGCCGGTAGGCTTGCTCTAGGTCCTTGACCACAATGGCAATATGCTGGAACCAGTGATCATTGCTTTTAAAGTCCAAGGGCAGGGGCTTGCCCTTGGGGGTCAGAAACTCGGTTAGCTCAATCCCTTCCTCACCCAGTTGTAGCTTTACCACTCGCAACTTCAGGTGCGGAACTCCCTCCAAGCGATCGTAAGTGGCTCCTGACCGCACCTGATCGGAGCGTTTTTCAAAGGTCAGTACCTGGGTATAAAAGGCGATCGCCCGCTCCATGTTAGACACCGGAATTACCACGGGGCCGATGGATTGAACCGTGGTGGCGCGGATTTGGGGAACCGCTGCGATCCCCACGGTCTGAGGTTGCAGGCGTAATTGCAATCCAGTAGAGATTTCGGGCAGCTGGCTCCCGAAGGCGATCGCGGTTCCCGTTCCCAGGGCTAAGACGACACGAGCAAGGATGGAAAATCGATTCAACATGGAGGTAGGTGGGGCGCGAGTCTAGGGGAGGGTCAGGGGATTCAAGTCCGTACTTAGCTCAACAACACCTGGGCACCCTGAAAAGCCGTGGTGAGAAATGCCTGAACTGGGGCAGCGCGGTCAGGGACAGCGAGTTGGGAACCTCTGAGCACCGCACCGACCCAGGACTGCGTATGCCAAAAACCATTGCCAGATAAGGGGGGGAGGGGGGATTTATCCACTGGGTAAGGCCAGGGTGTGACGTACCAGTAAGGTTCGTTGTAGCTGCTGTCCCCCGGCGAAAACCCCAGCCCCACGGACTTGGGTTCACCGTTTTGGGTGCCGGGGAGCGAGACCAGGGTAGCCATATCAAAGTGATGGGGCCAAATCCTTACAGGGGAGGCATTGGGGGTGGTGGAGACGATGGCGGTGAGGAGTTGCGCCGTATTGCTGTAATAGTCGGCAAAGGCTTGCAGGGCTGCGGTCTGAGAAAGATCAAAGTTGGCACCCTGGGCGATCGCATGGTCGGGGAAATCAGGGGGGTAGGTGAGGGGCACCAGGGTTTGGGTCACCCCCAGTTGAGCCAGTTCCCGATTTAACCAGTCGAATCCTGCGGCGAGGGTCTGCTGGTCTAAGTCCAGGGCCGCGATCGCTACGCCTTGGAGATCCCAGATCATCACCGTCAAGGTGGAGGGATGGAGGGCGATCCGAAACGGTGTCTGAGCAGGAATCAAGGCACCGACAAAGGCCGATTGATCCAGATCCCAGGAGAGGCTGGCTTGGCTGGCATCGGGTTGGGCGGGAGTCAGAGTCTCCCCTGCTGCCGCCACCAACTGCACCGCGTAGTGCAGTTGGAGTCTTGCCTCCGTGAGGTCTGAGGGGGAATGTTCCCCTATTGTTTTCCAGGTGATGTTTTGCATCATCGTCTCCTTATTTCCAGCGATCGAGGAGGTGATCCCCCACCCGCAGGGCATTGGCAATAATGGTCAGGGTTGGATTCACTGCCCCACTGGAACAGAAGAAGCTGCCATCGACGACATAGAGATTGTCAATATCGTGGGTACGGCAGTTGAGATCGAGGACGGAGGTGGTCGGATCTTCCCCAAAGCGGCAGGTGCCAACCTGGTGGCCGACCCCATCTAGGGGCAATTTCCCCGTATAGGTTTTCCCCGCACCCACGAAATAGGAACAGTTGGGCATGATTTCTTGACCGCATTCAATGGATTTGAGAATTTCAATCCAGCGTTGCTCTAGGCGATCGTAGGGTTCAGTGTTGTTCTCGGTGTAGTCGAGAATAATTTTGTCGCCATCGACGCGGATGCGGTTCTCGGGATCGGGGAGGTCTTCAACGGTCAGCCACCAATCGATGGAATGGGAGGCCACCTGCTCTGGGGTCAGGGGAGCATAGGCTTCCGCATTGCCTTCCAAGGCTTCTTTGCTCACCTTGCCCAAGGTTTGAATTTGTCCCAGGGGGTAGTCGTATCCGTCTTCCCCCCAATAGAAGTCGTTGATGGAGAGGGTTTTCTGAAAGGCTGTGGGGTTGGGCTGTTTTGAGACACCAATCACCGATCCCAGCACATGTTTCATAAAGTTGCGCCCCAAAAGCCCGGAGCTGTTGGCCAGTCCTTGCGGATGCTGCTCGTTGGCAGACTTGAGCATCACCACCGTGGAATTAATGGCTCCACAGGCGATCGCCACCAGATCTCCCGAAAACTGCTGCACCTGCACCGCTCCCGATTCAGGATCCCGGATCTCAACCTCCACTCGGTCGATGGCGCGTCCAGAAGGGCTCGTGAGTAACTTCAGCACCTTGGCCTCCGTTAACAGGGTGACATTCGCCTGCCCCATCCAGGGTCGAACCACACTCACTTCGGCATCTGATTTGGCATGCACCAGGCAGGGAAAGCCATCGCAGGTATTGCAGCGAATGCATTCACTGAGATAGCGCTGGGCTTCATTCAGCCGAATCCCCACGGGGGTATGGTAGGGATGCAACCCCTGCCCTCGGAGGATATCAGAGATTTCTTGAATCCGAGGTTCATGGCTGACGGCAGGATAGGGATATTCCTGGCTGCGAAAGGGTTCTGTTGGATCTTCTCCACTCTGGCCATGCACCTGATAGAGGGTTTCAGCTTCGACGTAATAGGGTTCAAAGTCTCGGTACTTCAATGGCCATGGGGGGGGAGATGCCATCCTTGTGGGCGTAGGCTTCAAAGTCCTTTTCCCGGAGGCGAAAGAGGGCGGCACCATAGACCTTGGTATTGACCCCCCCACAAAGTAGCTCATGCCGGGGTGTACTTCCTTGCCGTTGCGGTCGTACCAAACTTCCGGATGGTGGTAGCGATCGCTGTTAAAAACAGTCTTGGTATCCCAGTTGGCCTTTTCCCGAGGCAGGAAAGGTCCCCGCTCAAGAACCAGAATTTTCTTACCACTGGTAGCCAGACGATAGACGAGGGTTACCCCCCCCGGCTCCGGTGCCAATCACAATCAGGTCGTAGTGGTTTGTGCTCACCGTTGCTTCTCCCAAAAAATGCGTTGCATGGCCATGGCATCAGTCTCCAGTGGGGGTTTCAGGGTAGCGATACTCACACCGAAAAATGCAGCGAGTGTGGGTATGGTGGTTGAGCTTGGCACAGGCCACCGCCCGGAGTCCTTTGAACCGGACGTATACCTCCGCCGCCAGCAGCATCGCCGCTGGGGGGACTAACAGGTACATCCAAAAGGCAGTCCAGATGTGGGCTGGCAAGGCCGAGGCAAAGGTGCGGGCGGGGTTCATGCCAAACCCCGAAAGGGGAGCCTCAAAGATCACATAGAGGCATACCAGGCAACCGGCGAATACCCCCGTCCAGCGTCCCAATTTGGGGGTATTGCTGACCATCAGGATCGTCATCATCATGCAGAAGGCAATCACCGCCTCCCCCAGCAGCGCCAGTCCTAAGCCTGCGGCTCCCGGCACGGTGACAATGTGATTCACTGGGGGGTGGGTGAAGGCAGCACCCAGGATTAAGATTGCCAACCACACTCCAACCAGGCCACCCATAAATTGCGCCAGGATATAGAAGACGGCATCCCAGGGTTTGATCTTACCGAGACGGTAGAAGGTCAAGGTGACGGCTGGATTAATGTGCGCTCCCGACTGCTGGCCCCAGGGAGAATAAATGATCGCGATCGCAGTTAATCCCATGCCGATGCCGATGCCAATCAAGCGCAGGAAAGGATCGGGCAGAGCTTGGTGAACTGGGGAGTCCTGGTATTCAAAGACGACCGTGATCACCCCCGCCGCTAACATAAAGAAACCCAGTCCAGCAGCCTCCATTAAATATTCGGGCCAGTGTTCTTGGAAGGCTTTGCAGATCATACTGAATCACCTGTTGTCAAGCCGAATCCGGCATTATGCACTCAATGTCAACGGTGCCATAGGACTCAAGCCTCTGAGCAACCATGCCCGGCACCGGATCTGCTTCCCTGAACTTGTAATCGCTCCAGGACAGGTCGTCTCCAGGTAGTTGCTTGGATTATTGAGGCTAGGCAGCTTCCACGCCTAGGTATGATCAAAAAAATTCATTAACAGACAAAAAAACTTAATGTTTAGTTTCTACCGAAACAACCAATAGCCTCAAGTTGAGCAGCGTTTCGACGGTCTCTACTGTAAATCTCTTCTTTGAAGATTTGCTGAAAGGTATCTGAGAAGTCGCTGAGTCGAAGATTCCGCTTCAGGAACGTCCTTCCTTCATCAACAGATGCCGTAGCCACAGCCAGAACCTCAGCGGGGAGTTGCACGATGATGCCAAGTTCCGGCTAGTTGCTGAAGGGCGATCGCGGAGTCGGGGAAATCGGGGGGGAGCCAGGGTCTACTGATGGAAGTCCAGGGCGGCGATCGTTCCGCCTTGGAAATCCCAGGTCATCCCCGTCAAGGGCGATCGCGGTATTTTCTCCAAGGGTGGAGCTATTTTGTAAAACATTTAACAATTTTTCTCGGCGATCCGAGTTCGTTCGTAGAGTCGTCGAGTTCTGAGGTCAAATCTCCAGCCTTGATGGGTGCATGGGCGACCATCGTAAACACCAGGGTTCAACTTCGTCATCTGCTAAAATCTGCCCATGTTTGATAACACCTGTAAGTTCCTGGCAGAGAGCTTTCCTGAAGATTTTGCATCCTGGTTGCTGGGGGAACCGATCACCCTCACCTCACTGAGTCCTTCGGAACTGTCGATCGAGCCGATTCGTGCAGACTCGCTGATTTTACTTGATTCAGATGAAGTCATCCTCCACATCGAATTTCAGACTCAACCGGATTCCACCATGGGGTTCAGGATGGTGGATTATCGCCTCAGAGTTTTTCGACGGTTTCCTAAAAAGCAAATGCGACAGGTCGTAGTTTATCTCACCCCATCCAATTCTGAACGGGTTCAAGAGACTGTGTTTGAAATTCCAGGGACTCGTCATGAATTTGAGGTCATCCGCCTCTGGGAGCAACCGACTCAACCGTTTCTAGAGTCAAGGGGGTTGTTACCGCTGGCTGTGCTGACGCAAACGCCGGATCGAGCACAAACGCTACGGCAGGTAGCAGAACGGGTGGAGACAATTTCAGAAACCAGGATACAGAGCAATGTAGCAGCCGCTGCGGGGATTTTGGCGGGGTTATTATTGGAAACAGATGTGATTAATCAGGTGCTTCGGAGAGACATCATGCAGCAATCAGTGATTTATCAAGAGTGGCGAGAAGAAGCTCTTCAAGAAGGCCGTCAAGAAGAGGGGTTAAATCTTGTCTTGCGTCAACTCAACCGTCGCATTGGCCAGATCAGCCCTGTAAGTGAATCCCAAATCCGCGCCCTTGCTCTCAACCAACTGGAATATCTGGGTGAGGCACTGTTAGACTTTTCCAGTGCCGCTGATCTAGATACATGGCTGCGATGGTCAGAGGGCAATCTAGCAACCGGGGAGCAGCTACACCAATGACCATCGCCCCAAACCTTTAGATGAACTGGAAGTAGCTATCCGTCAGATTCAAACCTGAGACATCCTTAACAATGCCCACCAACTCATCCACCACCTCAACCTTGTAGATCGCCGTGCCTGAGATGCCGCCAATCGGGGAAGCTGCTAAGACATAATCACTGGCAACACCACTCAGTTGAATCACATCAAGGGCTGTGCTGAAATCGGTAATTAATCCATAATCAGCGATCCCATCCGTCGTCGCATTGCCATCGTTGTAAAACCCACCTAAGACAAATAGGTCACTGCCAGCACCGCCCGTGAGAGTGTCAATTGAGCCGATTCCCAAGTCTCCACTACCTGCCCCAGTAAGGGTATCGGCATCATCGCCACCACTGAGATTGTCACTCCCATTCCCCCCCACAAGGCTATCTGCTCCCACACCTCCAGTCAAACCATTATTCACACTGCTGCCAATCAGGGTGTCATCAAAGGCAGATCCACTCAGGTTCTCGATATTACTACTAAGTACATCCCCTGCGGCATCGCCACCACTCCCGGTGCCCGTACTCAAGTCAACTAAGACACCTGAACTAGAATCACTGTAAACTGCGGTATCATCGCCATCTCCTCCGTCGAGACTATCCGCTCCTGCTCCTCCTGTAAGGCTATTATTACTACTATTCCCGAAGATAAGGTTATCAAGGGTGTTGCCTGTGCCGTTAATGGCTGCGATCCCTATCAGGGTGAGATTCTCGACATTAGCACCAAGGGTGTAGGTAATGGTGGACTGCACGGTGTCAATGCCTGCACTGGCACTCTCCACAACCACATCGCCAGCAACATCCACCACATAGGTATCGTTATTCAGGCCACCCACTAGAGAATCTGACCCAGTGCCACCATCTAAGATGTTGTTGCCATCGCCACCGATTAAAGAGTCGTTGCCAGCATCACCCGTGAGATTGTTAGCAGCACTATTCCCGAAGATAAGGTTATCAAGGGTGTTACCTGTGCCGTTAATGGCTGCGATCCCTGTCAGGGTGAGATTCTCGACATTAGCACCAAGGGTGTAGGTAATGGTGGACTGCACGGTGTCAATGCCTGCACTGGCACTCTCCACAACCACATCGCCAGCAACATCCACCACATAGGTATCGTTATTCAGGCCACCCACTAGAGAATCTGACCCAGTGCCACCATCTAAGATGTCGTTGCCATCGCCACCGATTAAAGAGTCGTTGCCGTTTAAACCCAGCAGCGTATCATTACCAGTCAAACCCTCAATGGAGTCGTTGCCACTGGTACCTGTCACCAAGTCAGAGTTGCCAGTGCCACGGGGAGTGCCAAACACTACATAGTTCTGGCCTGACTTACTACCATTGGGGTCAGCAAAATGAGCGCCAATAATCAGGTCATCAATGCCATCACCGTTTACATCCCCAGCACTGCTGACTGATTGGCCTGATTCGTCACCTGCATTTATGCCATTAATCGCAAAACCATTGGCACCATTGAGGCTGGAAAGATTCAGAGTGCTGCTGAAGCCACTGGTAGTGCCAAAGACCACATAGCTCTGGCCTGAACCTGCATTGCCATTGGTGTCAGCACCATCAGCCCCAATAATTAGGTCATCAATGCCATCGCCATTTACATCTCCGGCACTGCTGACTGAAGTACCTGAGCGGTCAAGCGAATGAATGCCATTAATTGCAAAGCCATTGCTGCCATTGAGGGTAGAGAGGTTCAGGGTACTGCTGAAGCCACTGGTAGTGCCAAACACGACATA
>NZ_JJML01000077.1 GCF_000775285.1 Neosynechococcus sphagnicola sy1
CTGCTCCTTGCTTTTGATTGTCAGTGGCATACCCCAGGCTTTGGGGTTCCTCCTGTAAGGGGTAAGAGAGCGTTTATTTTGGTCGGCGGACGCTCTCTCTTTATGTGTGCAAAC
Organism: Neosynechococcus sphagnicola sy1; assembly: GCF_000775285.1. Classification (NCBI taxonomy): domain Bacteria; kingdom Bacillati; phylum Cyanobacteriota; class Cyanophyceae; order Neosynechococcales; family Neosynechococcaceae; genus Neosynechococcus; species Neosynechococcus sphagnicola. The sequence goes on from NZ_JJML01000077.1 coordinate 115, forward strand.
TCATGGTAGTGCTACTATTGTTTAATATAAACTATTAATAACTACTTTTGTGTTACCCTTAAACTCTAAGTCGTAATTATGATTAAGGATGTAGTCATGGCTGACAATATGGCAACAGAAAAGATTCGGACATCTATTTATCTCAAAGAAGACCTTAAGAAGGAGCTTGAGCGCTTAGCCAAGGTTGAGCGCAGAAGCCTTAACAACCTGATTGAGATTCTGGTTGAGGACGCTATTGAAGAAGCCAAAAAGGAAGGCAAACTAACCCATGCAAGCAAGTGAAGGGGATACTCTAGCCAGGATTGAGGCACTGGTAGAGAAGAATGCAGAAGCTATTTCCAAGCATCAAAGCGGTCTAGACAAGGCAGAAACCCGATTTGATGCTTACGTTAAAGCTTCTGAGAGGGTTGAACGGCTGGCGACAACGATCATCATTACCGCTGGCACTGTTACTTTACTTTCTCCCTTGCTGCAATCCATCGCCCCAACCATCCGGGCATTCATCGGAGGTGCAGCATGACACAAGCTACTGATACCTCAGAAGTCTTGAAGCTACTTCAAGGCATTCAGGGCGATATTCATGACATCAAAATCAGTCAAGCCAGGACTGAGGAACGGGTTATTAGCATTGATCAGTGGATTGATGCACTAGATAAGTCCCTAAGCCAAAGAATTGATGCTCTGGATAGCTCTCTGAATAAGCGGATTGACTCTCTAGAGCAACGCGGCAACGGGCAGGAAACCCGATTCTGGGGACTGGTGGCAATCTTGGCGACTACCCTGCTGGGGATTCTTGGCAAGGTGGTCTTTTTTCCAGTCGATAAGCTGTGACGGAGGCTGTGATTACCCCGAAATCTACCCCGGTAGTTTATTGATAATGCTCAAAAGGCTTACTGATAATCCGCTTCAGCAATGACAATGTAATAGTCCTACTGTTTCAATCGCTTGAGTGACCCGCCGACCTTGTAGAGATTATCCTTGAGATGGTACCAGTCCAAGATTTCCCGTTGGTGGTGTGCTGAGGCTGGTTTAGCGACGATATTCTAGACCCCATCATGCCCGTCGCCTAGGATCAACCCCTCATTGACCAAATAGTCCAATTCCCTTGAGTATTAATACTTGTCACCAGAGTGGCGCGCTCCCACCAAGATCGTCATAATTTCGCGGTTATGCAGTCCCCGTTCTCGCTGTCGTTGCATCCCTCCAGTGCTCAACAAATGCTGTTGCCATTGCGGTTCAAACTGCTGACAGAAATCATCGACGTGACTAAGATAAGGCTTCTAGACTAAACATAGGGTGGTAGAGGCATGAAAATTTTTTGGTACTTCCAGCCTATCTGTTCCGCCCGTTTTTTTATCCCGAACTCACGTTGAATAATGCAGGCTAGCGCTATATCTAGGAATATTAACCATCCGCACCCTCATCAAATCATGGCACTTGAAGAATCCTGGGGCTACGATCGCCGCATTCTCCACTACATCCAAAATGCTGCCGCCCATGGCTTGTATGAAATTCGGGGTCTGGGTGCCAAGCGTCGGCTCCCCCACTTTGATGATTTGGTGTTTCTCGGTGCCTCCCTCTCCCGTTATCCCCTAGAGGGCTATCGGGAGAAATGTACTACCAAAACCATTCTGGGGAGCCGTTATGCCAAAAAGCCGATCCAGCTAGAGATTCCGATTACCATCGCTGGCATGAGCTTTGGTTCCCTGTCCACCAACGTTAAAGAAGCCCTCGGTCGAGCGGCGACGGCCATGGGTACCTCAACCACCACAGGGGATGGGGGCATGACCTCGGAAGAGCGGCTGTCCTCCAAAACCTTAATTTATCAATGCTTACCCTCCCGCTACGGCTTTAATCCCGATGATGTTCGCAGGGCAGATGCAATCGAAATTGTCATTGGCCAAGGGGCAAAGCCAGGGGGTGGGGGAATGCTGCTGGGACAAAAGATGAACGCCCGAGTAGCAGAGATGCGTACCCTCCCCGAAGGCATTGATCAACGTTCGGCCTGCCGTCATCCCGACTGGACTGGACCCGATGACCTCGTGATCAAAATTCAGGAACTGCGGGAATTAACCGATTGGGAAAAGCCAATCTATGTCAAGTTGGGTGCCTCTCGACCGTTTAACGATGTCAAGCTTGCTGTGCAAGCCGGTGCCGATGTCATTGTCGTCGATGGCATGCAGGGGGGAACCGCCGCCACCCAAATGGTTTTTATTGAACATGTGGGAATTCCAACCCTAGCCGCCGTGCGCCAAGCTGTGGATGCCTTAGAAGACTTGAATATGAAGGGGCAGGTACAACTAATTGTTTCCGGTGGCATTCGTACCGGCGCAGATGTTGCCAAGGCGATCGCCCTAGGAGCAGATGCGGTCTCCATCGGTCAGGGGGTGCTGATGGCCTTAGGCTGTAACAGTGAAACCTATGTCCAAAATGGTGCACATTACCCTGCTGTCGAGGGTTACGCCGCCATTGGTGCTGCCCCCGGTTATTGCCATCACTGCCACACGGGGCTGTGTCCAGTGGGAATTACCACCCAGGATGAAGAGTTAGCAAAACGATTGGAACCTGAAGTTGGAGCAAAGCGCGTCAAGAATTACCTGCAAACCTTAAATATGGAATTAACCACCATTGCCCGAGCCTGTGGGAAGCAAAACATTCATCACCTGGAACGGGAAGATCTGGTAGCGCTCACCGTGGAGGCCGCCGCCATGGCTCGACTCCCCTTGGCGGGTACGGATTGGACACCGGGCTGGCCTTAGCGATTCAGGGGCTGTGTAGGTTGAATGATTTAGGCTACCGTACAGAGAGTCGCTGCTGGCCTGCCATTCTTGTATGTTGCCATTGCCTCCCCAAATCTTTGCTGTATTTGCCCCTGGATGGCGCTGGGTGCGGAAGAATCTGCTGAGCACCTGGCTGAATGTGGGGCTGACAATCACCACTGGCAGTTTGCTAATCTGGGCGGTGTTGGGAATTGGCCGTTGGGCTATCACCCAGGCTCAGTGGGCGGTGGTGCAGGTGAATTGGCGACTGTTTTTGATCGGACGATATCCTGTGAACCAATCCTGGCGGTTGCTGCTGGGGTTAGGGTTAATCGGGGGGGGTGCGATCGCCTCGCGGTGGCTGTGGCAACGAACCCCTCAATGGACCATTCTGGCCTGGATCTTGGCTTTCCCAATCATGCTGTGGTTGATCGGCGGCGGCGGCGGGCTCCGTCCCGTCAGTACCAATCTCTGGAATGGGCTGTTACTGACCTTGCTCTTGGCCGTCACCAGTACGGTGCTGTCGTTTCCCTTGGGAGTGTTGTTGGCTCTGGGACGACAAAGCACCCTGCCAATCCTGCGCTGGCTCTGTACGGCCTATATCGAGATTGTCCGGGGGGTTACCACTCATTGGCATTCTGTTTTTGGCGCAGGTGATGCTCCCTTTGGTGATGCCCCTGGGGGTACGCCCGGATCGGGTGCTGCGGGCGATCGCTGGCTTGGTGCTCTTTAGTGCCGCCTACATGGCGGAGAATGTGCCGGGGGGGGCTACAAGCTGTCCCCCAGGGGCAAGTGGAAGCGGCACGATCGCTGGGGTTGTCTCCCCCCCCTGGTGATTTCATTGATCGTGCTACCCCAGGCATTGCGGGTTGCGATCCCGGCCATTGTCGGTCAATTTATCGGTCTATTCAAAGACACCTCCCTACTCTCAATTTTTGCCCTCGTAGAACTAACCGGCATTGCCCGCTCCATTCTTGCCCAGCCTCAATTTATTGGTCGGGCAGCGGAAGTGTACTTGGCTGTGGGTCTGATCTATTGGGTGTTTTGCTATAGCCTGTCCTGGGCGGGTCGCAGCCTGGAGCAGCATTTGAGGGTGGGTCAAAAATAACGCCCTGATCCTCAAATGAGAACTATCAGGGCGGTGCAAACTGCAAAACTAGGCAGCGATCGCCGCTAAAATATCCTGGGCGTGGGTTTCTGTATTGATCTTGGTGTCGGCTCCAAACACATGGCTAACCTTGCCCGTGGCATCAATCACATAGGTAATGCGCTTGGCATAGCCACCGCCATCGACATCGTAGGCTTTGGTAATCGCTCCTCCCACATCCGCCAGCAGCGGGAAGGGCAGGTTAAACTTCTCGGTGAACTGCTGGTGAGAGGCTTGGTCATCGGTACTGACCCCAAAGACAATCAGATCTTTGCCTTCATAGTCGGCATAGGAATCTCGAAAGCTACAAGCTTCCTTGGTGCAGCCCGGTGTATCGTCCTTGGGGTAGAAGTAAAGAACGACTGTCTTACCCAAGTATTCAGACAGCGTCACCGTTTTACCGATGGTGTCTTTCACACTAAAGTTGGGAGCGGTGGTGCCAACTGCTAAAACCATAGGTTTTGTTTCCTTACAAGTCCGTTACATACTTTAATATTAGTCTGGCTTTAGAGGAAGTGTTGAGCACAACTACAGGAGAAGTTCCACCAGAGCATAACTGAGGGCAGCGCTGCCCAGGGGAACGGTTAAATTATCAATGCCAAACTTGGAAAATGCTTCCAGGGCAGTTGCCGTGAAAGCCACTCCCACCGCGATCGCCCAGGTCTGCCAGCAATTTCCCTCTACCCCTAACAGGATCAGACTGACGACGGTAAAACTGACTAATCCCATCGCCAGTGAGCCTTCCCAGCTTTTAGGCATGTCCCAAACCCGATAGGCATGTTGCCCCCAGCGTTGCCCAACGAGTGCCGCCAACCCATCCCCCCCACGTCATTACCAGCACCCCGAGGGCGGCATACTGCGGTTGTTGTACAGGCCAAAACCAGGCAATTAGCACTCCAATACTGACGGCATAGAAAAAGGTTCCCAGGCTCTTGCGTCCAACGCCGTTGATACTTGTGAAGATGGGAATGTAGTAGGACAAAAGGGCAATGGCGCTGAAGACGACGGCAGCCAGAACTCCAATCCAAGCCGGAATCTGTAACCACCAAGCCAGCAAAATCACATTGCCAGTGCCTATATGTACCACCTTTCTTACTACTTCTGGGTTGGCAGCACCACCACGGTGCAGCCCTTCAGCGACCAAGACAACCAAACCCAGCCACCCCCCCACCAAGGCAACGCGCCACCCGAGTGTCGGTAGGGCGATCAGCCAGGGCAGGGCGTTAGAAAACACTGCACCATCGGGAAGCCAGGAAGCAGAATTCAGCACCAGGAATGTCTCGTTAACCGGACGCGGGGCGTTGTCAGCAACGGATGAACCAGGGAATCATCCTGCTGGTCTTTATTACTTTACAGGAGCGGTGGGTATCGGGAAATTGGTTATCTGAGATACCACCCACTGGGCGGAAGCTGATTAGATGAGAACTTACGCTAGACTGAATGCCTCGCGTTACCCGTGCCTCAATTGCTGGGCTGTTGAACCATGATTGAACTCCTGGCGGTGCTGTCTGTCTCTGCGGCAGCAGGAATGCGAATTGCTTTACCGCTGCTGGTTATTGGTCTGTTGTACGGCAATGGGCTGTGGGCAAAAATTCCCCTATTGTCCCGGTTTTCACCTCCGATTGTCTTAGGAGTCCTAGTCAGTTGGTCCCTGTTTGAATTGCTGGCATCCAAGCGGTTAATGGGGCAGCGAATTCTGCAAATTGTCCAGTTGGTGTTTAGTCCCGTTGTCGGAATGATTCTGGGGATAACTGTTGCTAAGGCGATGGCTGTTCCGCCTCAATTGGTGTGGATTTTAGGTGGGGTGAGCGGTCTGTTGGCCTTGGTCTTCCAACTGGTTCAGGCTGGCTGGTTTTATCGACTGCGGGGGATTCCGCCCTGGGTGATTTTAGTTGAAGATCTACTCTGTATTTTTTTGGTGCTTTTTGCCTTTGATGCCCCGAAGCAGGGAGGGTTGATTGCCCTGCTGTTATTGTGGTTGGCAATTCGGAGTTCTAAGGCATGGCGCGATTGGTATTTTTAACCAGAAACATCCGGCGAAGCCCCGCCCACCAGGCCTCAACAGGTTTAGGCGTAGCAGGTGAATACTATTCTCTCAAGGCTATGGCTAGAAGGTCGTTGTTGAGATTCTTGATGGCTCAAACTATCATTGGGATCTTTGTCGCCCCGTCCCGTTCAATTGCCTAGAAGGTGGTCGTCTTTTATTGACGTCCCTGACTCAATACCATTGATGGATGGGACAGAAAAGGCGATCAACCCAGGGATGCTCGGAACAGGGTCTTTGAGCATCACCTTTTGTAACTGCCGAAAAACCACTAAAGTGAAGGATACTCTTGATTGTGTATTGGAGCTAAACGAGTCACCCGTGCGTAGAACTGTGATCGCTGGCAACTGGAAGATGTACAAGACCCAAGCAGAAGCCTTGGAGTTTCTCAAAGCCTTTGTACCCCATTTAGATAACACCCCGGATAACCGAGAAATTGTTCTCTGTATCCCCTTTACAGATTTGGCCATGATGTCGATGAACTTGCATGGGAGTAGAGTTCGCATTGGGGCGCAGAATGTCCATTGGGCAGAGTGTGGGGCTTTCACCGGGGAAATTTCTGGGGCGATGCTCACGGAATTGGGGGTACGTTACGTGGTGGTTGGGCACAGTGAACGGCGGCAATATTTTGGCGAAACCGATGTAACGGTGAACCTACGTCTTAAAGCCGCCCAAAAAGCTGGACTGATTCCCATTTTCTGCGTGGGTGAAACCAAGCAACAGCGCGATGCTGATGAAACAGAAGCCTTGATTTTCCATCAGTTACAGGTAGGGTTAGAGGGTGTTGACCTCAGCCAACTTGTGATTGCCTACGAACCCATTTGGGCGATCGGCACGGGCGAAACCTGTGAAGCCAAGGAAGCCAATCGGGTGATTGGCCTGATTCGAGGTCAACTCAGTTACTCCAATGTCCCCATTCAGTACGGTGGATCGGTAAAGCCAGATAATATCGATACCATCATGGCAGAGACTGAAATTGATGGTGTACTGGTGGGGGGTGCCAGTCTAGAATCAGAAAGTTTTAGCCGGATTATCAACTATTCAGAATCCCCGTAATGCGCTAGTCCCATGATCAGGATTCAATGACCAGCAAGTCCACTGCTTGACGCAATCATACTGTTTGCAGAACAGGGTGCCTAAGGAGAGCCGGATTCTCCTTAGCATCCAGCATAAGTTTATGGCTCTCCCGGCTTTGCGCTGATAAGGTAACCTTATTATGTCAAGCTATCGCTGGGTTTCAGGCGTTGGACAAACAAAATTTTGCAGCTTCCTATACAGTTTAAATCACAGATCCGGTAGAGCCGATACTGCTTGAGTTTGGCAAAAAAGTTCTCAATCAAATACCCTGCTTTGTACAAATATTTGTCATAATTGCGCTGCTCTTTACTATTCATTACTAGCGGGACAGTTCATTGAATCGTCTGCAATAGTTAAAGATCCTAGCCTACAAGTTTACCATTACTATGCATTTCTACCGACTCTGTATAAGCAATGATTCAAGTAGTATCTGGTGTCTTGCTGGTGTTTGGTTTCTGCCTAATTCTATTTCTTGTTTTTCTGAGCCAGCGGCAAAAACTAGGAGGACAGCAAGGATCTTACAAGCAACCAAAATCTAAGCGATCTTTACAACTACGCAAGTCACCTAAGAGGATGTTTTAAAAGGGTCGTCTTGAGCCTCAAATACGACTCAGTGGTGCAATCTAAAATCCATAAACCCTGATTCTGTCGTAGCGGTCTCTAGGTGGTCTGAGTGGTTGGATACACCCAGGAAGACTTTTAAAACATCCTCTATAGCGTTTTTCAGCCTAGTAGGGCTGGCGAGGTAAGATATAGGAATCCACTGTTAATCTAGATAAACGTGCGCCCATATTCTGAAGACTTGCGGAGAAAAATAGTTGAGAGATACATAGACGGGAAGACCTCTCAACGCAAGCTAGCCGAACAGTTTCATGTAGCATACAGCTTTGTACGCAAACTAACGAAGCAATATCGAGAGACCGGGACTATCCGTCCGAAGCAGCGAACAGAACAAACCCCC
>NZ_JJML01000078.1 GCF_000775285.1 Neosynechococcus sphagnicola sy1
TTTGACACTTTGACTGTCGATAATCGCTTCCGACGGGCTGCGATGACGCTCCTGTTCAATTCGGGTACACTCTCGCAATCGGTCGTGCATCCGCACCCAGGTTCCATCTTTGCGCCACTGACGAAAGTAGGTGTATACGGTTTGCCATGCCGGAAAATCCCCTGGCAACCCTCGCCATCGCACTCCCTCCACCAAAACATAGAAAATGGCGTTCAGAACATCCCACATATCGACGCTACGAGGACGACCACCGAATTTCGGCTCGGGTATCAAGTCGTTGAGTAGTTCAAATTGGGCTTGAGACAAATTACTGGGGTAAGCTTTACTCATGACGCTCTCTCAGTGCTGTGTACGACATATTCGCAGCTTACACTGAGTGAGCTTTTTTACTCACTAAACGACTTTTAAAACACCCTCTAAGATCCTTCAAAATGGTGGTGAGGTGATTGATGGTTGGGTCTTTAACGTTAAAGAAGACTCCGATAAAGATTGGTGTATTGAGTTTAAGATCTCCCAGGAATCAACTGCCAACGTATACAGTATTACAATACCTTACTTGCCTGATCACCTGTCTCATTTGCAGAATGGATCGGTCTTAAAATTCCTAAGAGATAATAGCTACCTATTTATGTTGTAATTTATTCTATAAATGATTCAAGCCAATGAGGCGATCGCATGTCCATTAGTGCAATCGCTGATCTTGTAGGGTGCATTAACGAAGTTTAATGTGTCTTCAAGTAATCGAGTAGCGACGGTCTAACAAGTCGCTGCACAGGAACGCCGCAATCTTTTGGTTGAGTGTTCAAGGTTGTCTGCGTCCGGTGAGCTTGGTCGTTAGGCATCCCAAAGTTGAGGGGTTTTCAAGTTCTTTTGTGGTGTCACCTAGACTTTTAGTTCTTTGCATGGTATCAAAGTTTTGTACTGTTGGGGTCTTCCTAACCAGGTCATTGCAGCGGACGGGCGGGCGATCTCTGGTGGGGAGACAAGTGCTGAATTCCGGGACGTTACTTCCTCAGTATTTCCTGCTGCGCAAAATTAAAAAAGGCAAGCATGATGACTGATGATCGCAAAAGTGCAAATTCACGTAAAAGCACTGGGTGGTTGATTGCGATCGCCTTAGGAATAGGATTGGCAAGGGTTCTATGCCACATTTTTCAAAATGATCTATATGCCTTAGAGCCCAGAGTCTTTGTTTTGCCAGGATTGCTTTCCCTCGCTCACATCGGCGGATTGTGCTGGGCGATCGCTTACTTTTTAGTTCAGAAAAGAAGCCATATTGGGCGGGCGGTAACCCCGCTAGCTATCTATGGGTTGGCATTTCTACCCATCGTCTTCATCGATCCAGTTATGGTTGATTTTCAACTTCATCTACCAGAACGGCAGGCACTAGCAGATGACATCATGCACGGGAAGCGTCAACCCGATCATCGTGGCATTCTATCTTTAACACAGGCAGATCGCGTTTACGCACAGAGAGTTTTGATTAATCGCGATCGCGAGCAAACGAAGATTATTTTCGAGCGTTACTATTTAGCCTTGATGTTCCCCGGTCCCTCAAGTGGTTACGTTTATCTATCCAACGATCTGGTTACCCAGACTGCACCAGTCCAGGAATATACCAAATCCTATCCCTTAGAAGACATTTCTAATTTGATTGAACGTAAGCTCACAAACAACTGGTACTGGGCCAATTGGGATAATTGATAGCACTCTTAAAAACCCTTGATCAAGCAATGCCACCGTGATGTGCTTGCCACCTTGTTATCGGGCAAACTCAATGAGGTACCATAGGACCGTTAAGCCACAGCGATTTTTATTAAATTATCCAGTATTTGCTCAACAGGCTTGTGTTATGACGAGTGCAGGGCAAAAAATATGTGGAACATTGATACCAGATGACTCTAAATCACAAGCAAGCGTTGCAATTGCAGGAAAGTGGCAATCAGATTTCGGTCCAGTATTCTTCAAGCCAGACTTAACTGGCTATTGGTATCAAGGAAGTGCAACTAAAGTTGGACAAATCAAAGACTGGACTTACGATTCTAAGACGCGCAAGCTTATATTTCATTACTACCAGTCTTGGAACCAAATGAATGGTACTGCTACGTTCACGCTTTTGGAGGATGGTAAGAGACTTGCAGGAGGTTGGACGCAACAAAGTGAGTTTGGCTCACCTGGATCAGGTGGTTCTGGAGGATGGACAATGACACGGGATCCTTCTCAATAGTCCATCCATTATCTATCCAACTTTGAATTGAGCAGGAGGGTATCATCGTACAATTTTTTTATGTATGACGATACCTGCCGATTCCTTGCCGAACACTTCTCCGCCGATTTCGCCAGTTGGCTGCTGGGAAAGTCTGTTGCCCTAACAGAGATCCAACCCTCTGAACTTTCCCTCGACCCGATTCGAGCCGATGCGATGATTCTGCTTCAGTCTGAGGAATCCATCCTGCACATCGAGTTTCAAACGCTGCCAAAGGAGGAAATCCCATTTCGGATGTTGGATTATCGGGTTCGAGGGCAGCGACGCTATAAAGGTAAACCCATCCGGCAGGTGGTGATTTATCTGAAGCCTACTACTTCTGAACTCGCTTATCAGACCAGCTATGTGTTAGAACGCACTCATCATGAATTTGATGTGATTCGGCTGTGGGAGCAACCTGCCTCACTCTTTATACAATATCCTGGGCTACTGCCCTTTGCTGCATTGGGACAGAGCGAAAGTCCAGCAGAGATGTTGTGTCAAGTAGCTCAAATTGTGGATCAGATTGAGGACACCGCGACACAAGCAAACCTGATGGCAGCCTCAGAAATTCTAGCTGGGTTAAGATTGGAAGAGGACGTAATTTATCGATTGGTACGGAGGGACATCATGCAAGAATCTGTGATTTACCGTTCAATTCGGGATGAAAAGACGCGGGAAATCGCGCTCAATCTTTTACGAGGAGGCGTAGATATCAGTCTTATCGCGTCTTCAACAGGTTTATCAGTCGAGGAAATCCGTAAACTTCAACAGCAAGTAGGGGATAAGTCTCCACAAAGTTAAACTGATCTGCGTGGCGATCGCTGCATAACAACCCCGCTGCATCGGAATGCGTTCAAGTTGCCGCTGAGGTGCAAAAGTTACCTGCATCCGGTGAGCGGAATCGTTAGCTGGCGTAGTTTTTGGCTGGGACAGTACAGCGAGGTTATCGGTTAGGAGTGAATGTTAAACTTGAATCAAAAACACTAGGAGAGAGATCGCTGTGACTTCTATCACAATTGATCTTTCAGACAGCCAATTCCGAAAGCTACAGGATTTCGCAAGAGTACATGGCATTGCGATTGAAGTGCTCTTGAAGGCAAGTTTGGAAGATTGGCTAAATCTGCAAAAAGGCGATTTTGTTAATACAGCCGATTATGTGCTGATGAAGAATGCTGAGCTGTATCGACGTTTGGCATGATCCGCTATTTGACGCTAATAGAGGTATTAGAACTGCATCGCAGAATTCTTGAGCAATCTGGTGGAGCGATGGGTATTCGAGATATGGGTTTGTTAGAGTCAGCGATCACCCAACCCCGCATGACGTTTGGCGGAGATGAGCTGTACCCAAGTTTGCTGGAGAAAGCAGCGGCATTAGGGTTTTCGATCATCATGAATCATCCATTTGTAGATGGAAATAAACGTACAGGTCATGCTGCGACGGAGACTTTTCTTGTTCTGAATGGGGTGGAAATTAGCGCCTCTGTAGATGAACAAGAGCGTGTGGTGATGGCGATCGCATCGGGCAAACAAGAGCGTGAGGTATTTGTAGAATGGTTGCAGCAGAACACAACCGCCAGTTAACAAGTCGATGAAGCGGAAGATTGAGAGATCTTCGTGAGGTTGCCAAAGTTGTCTGCTGCCGCTTATCTTGGTCGTTACGCTCCCTGCGATTTGCAGACAACGGACGAGGCTGTGCTTAGAGATTGTCCTCTAGATTTATAGACTCTACGTGTTGATATCGTCAAAGAGCGATCTCTCGTGGTAGAGATTTGTAGGCTTTACGTGTTGATATGATCAAAGGGCGATCTCTCGTGGTAGAGATTTGTAGGCTTTACGGGTTGATATGATCAAAGGGCGATCGCTTGTCGCAGAAATTTGTAGGCTTTACGTCTTGATATGATCAAAGGGCGATCGCTCGTGGTAGAAATTTGTAGGCTTTACGGGTTGATATTGTCAAAGAGCGATCGTAACGAGGCGTAGGAACGTGACCGGACGATCAGCAGAGCACAATTTGACATCTGGAATGCAGCCATCGAAACATCCGCAACGTTCCTTAATCAAACCACATCTGCTCAATCTTTCGGGGAGTGGCTCTAGACTCAATGGCATTATTATTGAACGGAATCTGGAACAGCCCCATGCAGGCATTGATAGCGCAACTGTCAAAGCAGCAAAACACCTGATTGTCGTTCATGCTCGCCATCCCGCCAGCCTGGAATGGAGCGTTGACGGAAGGAGAAACGCAGCGGTGTTTTCAGAAGGCGATGCGATCGTCAATCCAGTTGGGCTTTTTGTTGCCCCACGTTGGGACGCAAAGGTTGAACTTCTTCTCCTAGCGATTAATCCTACCTTGATCAATCAGATCGCAGAGGAAATGGATCGTCCAGGTAAAGTCGAACTGATTCCCCACTTTCAGTTCCGTGACGAACTACTTCAGCAACTGATACGCAGTCTCAACGCTGAATTCGAGCAAGACTTACCCCCTGATTCTGTGTATGTTCAGTCACTGACGCACACATTGATCGCCCACCTGATCAAAAAGTATTCTGTTGCAGAACTTACGCAGTCCAATGAAAATTACGGATTAGCCCCCCGCAAACTTGCTCTGGTAACGAACTATATCAATGACCATCTCGGCGAAACCCTTTCGTTGGAGGCGATCGCAAAAGTTGTACAAATCAGCCCGTCCCACTTCATCACAATGTTCAAGCAATCCACTGGGCTGACTCCACACCAGTATGTGATGACTCAACGGATCGAGAAAGCGATGGTACTCTTGACGCAGAGCAGGCTGCCAATTTCAGACATTGCCAGACAGACCGGATTTGCCGACCAAAGCCATCTAACCCGCCTGATGCGGCGCTATACAGGGCTGACCCCTAAAATTCTGCGAGACAAATAAATAAATCCGTAAGAATCTTCCAAGAAAAGTGGTTCTGTTCAAGACTATACGGCTTCAGATGATTATAATTCATTCAGAAATTTCCCAAAGCTTACTTGGCAAAAAGAAAGGAAACAACTATGTCGGTAAATACGTTGAATGGAAAAGTTGTCATCATCGGCGGCGGTGCAAAAAATTTGGGTGGACTCATCTCGCGGGATTTGGCTCAACATGGGGCAAAGGCAATTGTGGTTCATTACAACAGCAATTCGACTAAAGCCGCAGCAGATGAAACGGTTGCCGCAGTTAAAGCCGCAGGTGCGGAGGCGATCGCAGTTCAAGGCGATTTAAGTGTTGTGGCAAACAACGTCAAATTGTTTGACGCAGCCATCAAGGCATTTGGTGGGGTTGATATTGCGATCAATACAACTGGAATGGTGATTAAAAAACCGATTGTTGAAGTATCTGAGGAAGATTACGATAAGATTTTTGCAGTGAATTCAAAAGCTGCTTTTTTCTTCATCCAAGAAGCAGGAAAAAAACTGAACGATCGCGGAAAAATCTGTACCATCGTCAGTTCATTGTTAGCGGCTTACACCGATAGTTATGCCATCTATCCGGGAAGTAAAGCCCCGGTCGAGCATTACACCCGTGCTGCTTCCAAGGAATTTGGCGATCGCGGTATTTCTGTAACAGCTGTGGGGCCAGGACCGATGGAAACTCCCTTTTTCTACGGACAAGAAACGACTGAATCTGCCCAATACAATCAAACGGCAGCGGCTCTAAGCAAGTATACCAAAACGGGTCTAACGGACATCGAAGACATTGTTCCATTAATCAGATTTTTAGTCACTGATGGATGGTGGATCACCGGACAGACCATTTTTGCAAACGGCGGTTATACAACGCGGTAAGCAGACAAGGAGCATACCCAAAAATGACTAAAGGGAGGTTAGAAGCATTCAGTGATGGGGTGATTGCCATTATCATCACCATTATGGTGCTGGAGTTGAAAATACCCCATGAGTCTGATTTAGCTGCACTCCGTCCGCTGATTCCGACCTTTCTGAGCTATGTGCTGAGTTTCGTAAATGTTGGTATCTACTGGAATAACCACCATCACTTGTTCCAAGCAGTCCGGCAGGTTAACGGTCGTACCTTGTGGGCAAACCTTCATTTGTTGTTCTGGTTATCCTTATTTCCTTTTGCCACAGCCTGGATGGGTGAGAATCACTTTGCTTCATTGCCCGTTGCGCTTTATGGTGTGGTTTTGCTGTTGGCAGCGATCGCCTACTTCATTCTGACCCGCACACTCATCCTTCACCACGGTAAAGGTTCCACACTGGCGAACGCTCTTGGTCGAGACTTTAAAGGCAAGGTATCGGTGTTGATTTATGCAGTTGCAATCCCCCTTGCCTTTGCAAAATCTTGGCTTGCATGTGCATTATATGTTCTGGTTGCAGTCATGTGGCTCATTCCCGATAGCCGTATTGAAAAGACTTTGAACTCATAAAGTGCAGTACTTCATATTTTGGTTAGGTGAACAGTGAGTGTTGACGATATTGTTAAACTATTCGATGCGATTACAAAATTGCTCAACGTTCTCATCTGGCCGGGAGTACTTTTGTTCATCCTGATCCGGTTTGGTCGGGATTTGTGTGAATTCTTCTCAAGCTTGGGTGAGTTATCGTTTAAAGGGGCTGGATTTGAGCCTTCCTTAAAGAGAAAGCAAGCCGAAGTTGTTTCTGCTCTGTCTGCTGCGGCTGCATCTAAACCTGATGAAGATAAGGCTCGTGAGAGCGTTGAGAAAGAAGCGATGATTGCCGCAGATGTTGTCGCTGAAGTTGTTACGCCTCGCGCCATAAGACGAGCGAGTAGATCGACAGTTTTTTGGGTGGACGATAACCCCAATAATAATAGCTAGGAACGCCAAGCACTTGAGGCGCTAGGAGTTAGTTTTGTGTTGGCACAATCGACAGATGAGGCACTAAAGAAAATTTCTAGACAACGTTTCGATACCATAATTTTCGACATGGGGCGACCACCTGATTCCCGCGCAGGTTATACGCTTCTCGATAAGCTTCGCTCTAGTAGAGATCAAACTCCATTTATTATTTATGCTGGTTCAAGAGATCCAGAGCACGTTGCGGAGTCGCGCCGTCATGGTGCTATTGGATGTATTAACAATGCAAACGAGTTGTTTGAGATGGTATTATCTGCTTTAGGTCACGACGCATTAAAACGCCAATGCACACCGACCGGCGAGAGGTTATCTGCTAGGCATTCGAGGCGGTCTGCGGCGGGTGATTGGGAACGTTAGGTTGCAGAGTGTTCTAATTGTTGAGGTAAACAGTGAAAGACACAAAATCAATAGACTCTCAGTATCTATCTGATCTAGGGCATAAGATACAGACACTGCCTCCTGAGGAAGCATCAGCCCTGTTGTTGGAAGCTAGCACAATTCTTTTGTTTGCAGGTTTTCCTGAGATTGCCTACCAAGCATTTCTCAAATTAACACAAGGGGAACTAAACGTTAGTGAAGCAAGTTCCCTCATGCATCCGATTAAAGCGATTATTCCTGCCCTATGCTATTGCATCAAGATTCCATGTCCTAGCATTTTTTCAGAGCAGGAAAAGTCATTGAGTGAACTTGAAAAACATATCAATAAACAACTTCGAGAATATGAGAGCGTATCAGGCATAGATCGCTGGTTTCATATAGCAATGCCTTCAGGTAATTGGAGTGAGGATTTTTTGCATGACCTTACACATCCAAAAGTTCCTATTAAAGGAGAGGACAGATTTAAGCTAAGTCGCTTTTTTCAAGATTTACATCGAGTGCTCTCTCAAGATTATATCAATCGAGGGAAATGGCAAGAAGCTAGTAAGTGGTTGAAAGTTTTTGAGAATGTTCTTGATGCTTGGGAACTTGATTGTCTAAGCTATGTGGAGCAAGAAATTCTGGTTTTTGGAATACGCACTTACCTTCATCTTGAAGATATAAGTAATGCTGACAGATTTATTCAAAGATGGTGGCAATCCTTAGAAAGCTTAATAATTGGTTTGTATCTTGTGGCTTATTTACCTGAACTCATGAACAGGATTTCAGCAGGTGCTTTACAAAACAGGATTAATCTTTCCCAAGAACAAGCCCAAGAATTTCTAGATTTGGTGAATAGAAGAAACTACATTCCTATAAATATTGATTTTATCCCAACAGTTGATAATTGGAATAATTTCTTAAAGAAATGGAACGAAGTGATATTTGATAATCTTGGCGAAGAACATAGGGATAACTATGAATTTCAATATCCAGATGTTTTGGCAAGTAAATCTTGTCTTCGGACAGGCGCAACTGAGGAAGAAGTTTCTGAATTAGAGAAAAGATTAGGAGCAAAACTACCCATAGGCTATCGGAACTTCCTCCTTGCTTCTAATGGTTTTACGGTCTTGAATGAATATCGCGATTTATATGGGGTTAAGACCAAATTTAACTGGTTTTAATTGATAAAAACTGAGATTGGGCAGAATGTTGGGATAATGGCGATGATGTTGAGGA
>NZ_JJML01000079.1 GCF_000775285.1 Neosynechococcus sphagnicola sy1
TGATTGAAGACCTGTTACAGACTCTGCGCCAACGCTATGCTCCCACAGACCTTTACTTAACCAAGTCAGTTCCGACCGTTTTTGAAGCGGCAAACCCCAAAGTCAATAAGGGAACAGCGGTGCGCTATTTGGCCGAAGAGTTACTGGGCATTCAGCCTCAACACGTGATGGCGGTGGGGGACAATTGGAACGATCTAGAGATGCTCACCTATGCGGGAATGGGGATTGCCATGGGCAGTGCTCCCCTGTCTGTGCAATCGGTGGCTCAGTGGGTCGCCCCAACCGTAGAAGAAGATGGAGTAGCAGCTGCGATCAAAACGTTCCTACTGTAGCGTCGGTGGTTTTGACCGCTAGGAACTGGGAACCATGAAAATATAGCAATGATGACACAGCTTCAGACATTGTCAGGCTGCAAAATGCCCATTTTAAGCGGCTACCTGACATGTCATCCCAAAGCTTTGGGCAATGGCTATCTTTAAAATCAGAAAGGACACCGACGACTTGCCGTGTTTCGTCTCGGTGTCCTCACTGGTTCGCTCCTCACACGCCTATTACTATATCTGAACGCTCATCAATTTGTCACCCCCTGTTCACAAAAAACGTTATCTCCCCGTCATAGAAGCTGTTGCATCAAAGTTCCCAGGGGGCAATCAAGCCCAGATATCCTTCCAGGAAAAACCGCAGCACTGCCTGGGTGATCGCGACCAATCCCAAACGATTTAGTGCCAGTGTCGAGGTCTTACTGGACGGTTCCCCCAGATCTGACAGGCGCGATCGCAGGACTCAAAAGCCTCAACCAGTTGTATTAGGGAATTCGTGCAACGGCGAGGCGGACTTCCAGAGTCAATGGCATCCATGATCAAGACTAACTGGGCTAGCAGGTGCGATTCAGCAGGAT
>NZ_JJML01000080.1 GCF_000775285.1 Neosynechococcus sphagnicola sy1
CTTGGGATCAAAAGCTCGAATGATCTGCCAATAGTCAAACCGCTCTAGCTGCACGGCCTCACTTTCTTTTTCACTGGGGTGAAGCGTTTTTTTAGGGTAATTTGAAGCCTCTGGAGCATCCGAGCGGTGGTTGAGCGTCCTATCCTGACCCCAGTTGCTTGCTCCAGTTGATCGCGAAGCTCCTCTAGGGTGGCATCATTATTGGCTTCTACAAGCTGGTTTTAAAACTTGGAGTTGAGGTTCATTAAGTTTAGTGGGGGTTTGGAGCGTGCGAACTTTAGGGGCAATGTCCCCACTCTGTCGATATTGCTTGAGCAGTTTGTAGATGAAGCTTAAGGCGACTCGAAAGCGCTTCGCTAGCTTTCGTTGAGAGATGCTCTCGCTGTTGTAGGTGTCGATAATTTTCTGGCGTAGATCGACCGAATAGGCTTTCATGGCAAGGAGGTGTATCGGTTCTAAATATTTTACCTCCTACCTTCTCTCTATGATTGTATCCCACTGGAGTGGGAATGGCTATAGTATTTCCCATCATATACAGATGGATTATTACCAGATTCAATCTTGAGCATAATAACTGTTTTATCAAAGTAGTTAACAGTCAAAATATTTCTTGAAATATGATCCTTATCTCTCTCGTTTAATGGCTCTTGAGCAACTAACTGTGTAATCTTTGTAAAATATTTATCAACATCGCTATGATAACTACGAGCTTCAGCATCAATACCAGTCACAAAGAAATTTGCATAGGATATGTAATTCAAACCATAAACTTCCTTATGTTTTTCTGCTGTTATCTTATTGTCCGCAACACCCAAGAGGCAATATCCAGTTGATCTTGGAAAGGTATTTGCCATTGCTGTCAACGTCTTGATAATCTTTGAGAATACACTTCGGTTAAGAGTGTTCTCAGTGACATCAAGAGGGTGCAACCCAACTTTGAAGTCATATAACGCCTGCTCAGTTGAACTCTGCATTAAGATGTTCTCAAATCTTGTTATCCACTGATTTCTTGCTGGATCATTCTCAGTTTTTTTAACAAAACATGACTTAATAACACCGCAAAGAGCATCCATCTGTGTCTGCTTTTCTTTTGCAGACCAATTACCACCGCCAGCAGCAAGTTTAATTACTTTATCGCCAGCTTTATTAAGATGTCCTATCAATTCTTTTTCGTTGATGATTTCACAATTTTCTTCTACTAGCATTTTATATAATGCCAGAAAAACGATTTGAAAATATCTTGAAATTTTTGCTTGTTGACTCTCAAATAATAAAGAGTTAAAAGTCTTGCCTGATTTATTTATTATCTCAATAAGTTTGTCGAGTACGAATTGTATATTACTGATTAGTATATCCTCATTAATTTTCTGTATCTGGATTTCAACTGTTTTAGCAAGAGCAACTTCAGTTTCATCACTCTCATAATCCTGGTAGCTATATAGTTGGTTCAAGATCTCTGAACTAGATCTTATTCCCTTATCTAGTGCTACCCATGCAATAATATCTGCAATAATCTCCTCATCTTGTGACTGTCTTAATGCCTCTTTTGTAATAATATTATTTTTAACCCAAAAAATACTTTCTACAGGTATTCCATAGTCTAAATTACGATTTGTTATACTAATATTTTTCATGGAGTTCAAATCAAGTATATCTGACACACTTGAATCTCCCCTAATATTGCTTGCTAGTTTCCTTACAATTGATGCAAATCTACTTGTTGCCCCTGCCTGTCGCAATTCTTGCTTTGAAAGCTGTCTTCCCCCAGAGTTCAAGCGTCTAAAAACTTCATCAGTATGACCTGTTCCTAATTCCTGAAACACTGAAAGTGGAATTTGATATCGAACTATATCTGCACATACTTTTCTGTCTAAAATTTTAGGCTTTTGTATTATCAGTTCTCTATCCTTTAAAAGTTTAGTGTCTGCCATTGTATCTAAATCAAAATACGTTCCATTAATGTCAAACTCTTGATCAATAAAAGACGTGATGGCATTTAATCGCTGCATTCCGTCAATGATTTCAAGCTTTTTGCCCTTCTCAGTAGTTACTTCAGCCAATAAGATTAATGGAACAGGATATCCTTTAAATAATGGAATCTATAAAAGATCTTTTTTCCTCAACTGTCCATACTAACTTTCGCTGATATCGTCTGTTAACCAAAAATGTTTTTGTAAGATAAGAGCCGTAAAGACTTTGTATGCTTTCGCCTTTGATTGATAATCCAGAAATATCTTGACTCATAGGTATCTTCTAGAAGTTAAGTAGCTTTTTCGCTTAGTTTCAATGTGGTTTACTTTGTTCCAGTTTAAGCTATCTTAGCAGAAGCTTTCTGCAAGTAACTTTAAATTGTATGTTTTGAGGTCGCGGCTTCCTGATAATTATACTTGCAGATACCCTTTCAACTGCAACTAGTAGTTTTATAGGAAGTTGGAGTTGATTACAGCTTCTATCCTTACTATCTCTTCATCAAAGGTACTTGCAGTTGATTGCAACACCGACAGACACCCTTCCAAGCACTCCGCCTAGCACGTACTTACAGCTAACGATCCCGCTCACCGGATGCAGCTAGCTTTTGCATCTCAGCAACAACTTGAACTCATTCCGGTGCAGCGGGGTTGTTATGCAGCGAACGCACATAATTTTGATATTGAACTTGTTGTCTATTCTTCTTGACTTTCCAGCAGAGCTACTACTCGTAGGTAGCCCCAGAGATAGCATCAAGGGAATCAAACCAGTGAATATCATTAACAGAATAAGCAAAGGCAGCACCAAGGAGATCTCCTTCTTCTGCAAACGCTGCTAACAAACCATCATCACCGCCAAAAGTCAGTGTAATAGCGTAGGTAGTTTTGCCTTCAACATCGAACTGGTAGATGGATGGTTGAGGATCAGAATCATCCCCACCGAAATAGATAAAGGCTTCACAAACGCTAGGCGGAATGTTTGCCCGATTTTCAACAAAGTGAGAATCACCCAGGTGGTATCCCTTTTCAATTAGTTTCTGAGCGTAAAACTGCCTAACCACATCACTCCAACTATCCATAATAGATCCTCCTATTAAAAACTTTGAAGCAATCTCTGCAATATCCGTATTTCTGATAACACCTTGAAAACAGATATTCTTAACCTCATTTATATAGGCAGTTTAGAGGACATGACAAACAGATAAGCTTCAAGTACTTTCACAACCGAGGACTTGCGGCATAACTAATACTTAGATCCCATTTTGAGATCTAAGTAAGCTCATGATTGATGCCTATGATTTGCAGTGCATCAAGATGCATTAAGCATTTCAGGGATTTTATCATGCCTTCCCTAAAATGCCTATATGTGAAAAAATTGAAATATAGAAGCTCAAGGGTAGATCGCTGAAATCTCTACTCATAAGGCATTTCAAGAATTATTGGCAGGAATTTCATGAGTACTTATCTTTAAAATGCCATCATAACTAACAAAAATGGGGTTTTATTCACCACGCTAGCTCTATGATTTAAGGCTTTTTCAAGTCCTCCTTCCATCGCTGCTCAACCAGCCAGAAGATTTATTCATAGTCATTCCGCAGCGTGTACTTCATATATCCCCTAATTGTTGATGAATGCGCTTGATCTGCCGCTGGATATTCCCCAAGTCAAATAGATGTCAAGACAACGCCACCGCGACGAGGATCTCCCACACCTTCGAGGGTGCCATTGGGGTGGCGAATGACCGCATGAACTCCCCCAAAAAACATATTCGTTTGTTGCCAACAAATCATCTGATCGGTGGGTAAGGCCGCCGCAGTCAGGGCTGGGGTCTGCCAACCAGGTTCTGCATTGAGGACGTGATCTTCCCAATGCAAACGCGGGCTGTAAACTGCGGTCTCAACATCCATCTCAAAATCCAAGAGATTTGAAATCACCTGCAAAATTGCCGTCCGAATGCGGTTAGAGCCTCCTGAACCCAACACCGCTGTTGGTTGATCCTGGTGAAGTATCAGGGTGGGGGACATCATGGAGGCAATGCGAACATTTTCCTGCCACTGGTGAAATCCCTGGGGATTCAGATCCGCTTCCCCCAACATATTGTTCATCATCACCCCGGTGCCGGGAATGATGTAGGACGATCCTTCCCCATTAGAGGTGGTAGCACTGGCCGCATTGCCCTCAGTATCAATAGTACTAATATGGGTAGTACTGCCCCATTTATTCACCCCATTCCCAAACTGTTGAGCATAGCCAGCTATAAACTCATCCGCTAGCAGTTTTGCTCCCTGTCGCTGACAGACTTCGGGTAACGGAGAATCTTGCCGAGCTTGATTGGTCAGCCGCATCACCTGGGTGAGGAGTTGGAGATGCTCGGGGCTCCCATAATCCAGTTGTGACAAATCAACGGTGGACAGGAGCTTCAATGCAAAGGTAATTAATTGCCCCCCGGGCACTTGGTGGCGGATTGGTCAACAGGGTGCGGTTCCGATAGGAGAGGCTGAGGGGCTGACGCTCTAGGACGCTATAGTTCCTGAGATCATCCAGGCTTAAATGCCCTCCCTGGTCCTGACAGTCCTGTACCAGACGATGGGCAATCTCCCCTTGATAGAAGACTGCTAACCCTTCCGCCGCCAGATAGGCCAAGGTATCGGCAAAGTCCTGCATCAGCAGCGTCTGACCCTGCTGCAACAGCTTGCCTTGGGGGGCATAAATTTGGCGAGCCGCAGCGGAGGCTGTCAGAATCGGTTCTAGTAGTTTGAAGGCGTAGGCTTGAAACCAATTCAGTTGAATCCCCTGCCGAGCGAAGTGAATGGCGGGTTCGGCAATCACAGACAGGGGCAGTCTTCCTAGCTGTTGCTGAACATGGAAAACCCCGGCCAAATTCCCTGGAACCGCAACAGCACCCAGTCCAATATGAAATTCCTGGGTGGCATCGCCAAAACAGACCTCAACCGGTTGGAAATGAATCCCCTCTAGGGGACGTTTCTGCCTCGGCGATTGGGTAAAAAACGTCAAACAGCATTCCCTGATTGCCAGCGGTATGAGCTAGCAAAAAACCCCCACCCCCCGCAGAGGTGAGAGCCGATTCTGTAACAAACGAGGCCAAAATCGCAGCGTTGGCAGCATCAAAGGCATTACCACCTAGGCGAAACATTTCCATGCCAGCCTCGGCAGTTTGTGGATTGCCCGCCGCGATCGCCCCGCCGAGTTTTTGCGCCATCCTCAACGGCCGAATTAGGCGTGAACTTCGGGTTGAAAGACCTGACTGAGGCAGTAGGAACCGAACAGCAACAACGGCCAACCCGGAATGATGGGTACGGGCACCAGAATGGCTCCGACCACAAGGCTGATGGCAGCCACCGTTAGGAGGGTGGCGTTACGCAAGGGTTTCAAGGCATCGGATAGATTAGCGACCCAGTCATTCATACAAAATCCCCCAAGGTGGTGAATCGAGCGATTTGTCGAAAATTGTAAGCGATCCACACCGGATGCTCACCCCTCGCCAACGGCTCAATGATTAGCGAATCGAATCTAAGTCTAACGCTTGTGAGCCTCCCTGTTCTAACTGCACCAGGGTACTGTTCAGTTGCGTCCAGACGAGCCGACCAATCCCCAAGGTCATGGGTACCGATAGCCCATAGGAGATCCAACGGGGAAACCCAAAGATTTCCACCCCAGAGGCTAGGAACACACAGGCTCCCCCCGCAATGCCCACAAAGGGTAAGAACAGGGAAAGGCCCTTCATCTGGGCAAGGGTAAGACTGGATCGGTTGTTGGCCCACTCCCGCACCAGCTGCTTCAGGGTGGCATCAAAGGCACTACCCGAGGCTAAACTAGCCAACAATCCAGCAATCAGTAAAAAAACTAGGGCGGCTCAGGAAACACAAACACACAGGACTCCTTTCAGATTCACACTTGAAGATAGAGGGCTGGTCAGACAGCTTAGCACCAGCCTGTCAAACGCCGATGCTGGGAGTCTGCCTAACAGGTCATCATACAAAGCTTTGTCGGGATGATAATGCTCGAAGAACGCTCTCTGAGCATCGCCCCAGGGTAAATGCCCTAAAAACGGAAAGAGGTAATCGCAAAAGAGGGAAGTAAGGCCGCCGCCCGTTCCCGAGACAGGTCGGCGATCGCCCCTAAAGCAGCATTCAACAGCCGACCCGGATCTAAATCTCTTTGGATCAACTGCCACAGCCGTTGCATTTCTTCCGTATGCAATCGATCATCCTCGGTCAGTGCCAAGAGCAGCTGTCGCTGGAGATAGCGCCCCTCGGTGGAAAGCAGATACCCTAGACCTAGCTGAGCCGTGGGCAAGAGGTCAAAATTGCCATCCGTCCCCGCGATCGCAATCAGATTCTCCAGGCGATTCCATTTAAACTTGCCGTCTTTGAACAACACGTCCAGTAGTCGGCGGCGCAACTGGGGCGATTCCCCAGTCAATAACCGTCGGGCAATGTAAGGATAGGCCACCTCGACAATCTTGAACTGGGCATTGAGACTAAGGGCCAATCCTTCCTGGGTCACCAAGGAACGAATAATCAGGGCAAATTGCGCTGGAACGCGGAAGGGGTAGTCATACATCAGCTCAGAAAATTGATCGGTGATCGTCTTGAAATTAAAATCCCGAACACTTTCACCCATGACATTTCCCAGCACTGCCTCTAAAGCCGGGACAATAGGCATGATATTGGTCTCAGGGGTGAGGAATCCCAGTCTGACAAAATCCTGGGCCAGATCGAGATAATCTTTGTTGATCAGATGTACCACAGAGTCCACCAGGGTTTCCTTGGTGGTTTCCTCCAGTTGATCCATCATGCCAAAGTCGATATAGGCCATGCGCCCATCGGGCATGGCAAATAAGTTTCCGGGATGGGGGTCCGCATGGAAAAACCCAAACTCCAACAATTGTTGTAACCCGGAGGTGACCCCAATGTTAATCAGGGCGTTGATATCCAGACCAGCTGCGGCAATTTGCTCAATCTCCGTGAGCTTAATCCCATTGATCCACTCCAGGGTCAATACACAGCGGCTACTGTAGGGCCAGTAGATCAGGGGGACTTTGACATCCAGATGATCACGAAAATTAGCGGCAAATTTCTCAGCATTGTGACCTTCATGCTGATAGTCAATTTCCTCAAATAGTTTGTGACCAAACTCATCGACAATCAGGGTCAGATCATGACCTAAGTTCAAGGGCAAGAAGACCCCCAGCCACTGAGCTGCCCACCGCATCAGAAATAGGTCGAGGGTTAGAACGGGTAAGAGATTGGGGCGCTGCACCTTCACCGCCACCTCTTCCCCTGTGTGCAAATGGGCGTGGTAGACCTGGCCTAAACTAGCGGCAGCCACGGGCTCGGGGGGAAATATAGCTGAACACTTCTCCAATTTCTCGGTCGAGCTCTCGCTCCAGAATCGCAAAGGCTACCTCTGTGGGAAAGGGCGGCAGTTGATCCTGGAGCTTCACCAACTCTTCAAGAAAGTCTTTGCGTACCAGGTCAGGCCGAGTCGAGAGCGCCTGACCTACCTTGATAAAGGTGGGTCCCAGGACGGTTAAGGTCTGCCGCAGCCGAGTTGCGGAGTACCACTGTGTTTGCAGTAGACAGTCCTGTTTTGCTTGACAGCGCCGCCATTTTTCCCAGCGAAACCCCACGAGAAACCAGGTGAAGTAGCTCAAGATCTTGAAAGCCCGTCCCAGAACCTGCCAGGGGCGGAAGCGGTAATAGCGCTCGATCACTTGGGAATCGTAACGCTGGAGCTGAGCAAGAGGAATCTGACCCACGCTGAACGGTACCTCTAAAACAAAAGATTCAAAAAATGCTTACCACTTGGTGGTCTAACCTGTTCGGATGTAACAGAACGTTTTTTATCGTAGTTGTAACTATAGTATACAAAACTACACGCCCTTAGATATTTCGATCAACACCTCCCAGAAAATTCTGATCTGGCAACCAACCCAGAGATTGCCCCAGTAATGTTTCCAGGTCAAGCATTGAGGGTTGAAAGAAATTCGTCAGCTGTTGCCGCAGGAGTGCGCTGATATCGGCATAATGGCCGGGATTGAGATTCGGATAGCAGGTGAGGTCATGAGCGGGTACTCCTAGAAATTCATAGATCTGCGCCAGGGTGTGGGCGGGAGTTTGGTAGAAGCTCTCACTGGGCAACAGGCGTATTTGGTCACGGGGAAACCTGGTCAACCAAGGTTGAAGTAAGTCAACGTAGAGACTTTGGCCAAGGTAGCCGCTGGCTCTCTGGATCTCTGAGGAAGTTTGGCGACCCAGTTGGATCATTTCTTGATTCAGGGCAGCCTCCAGCGATCGTCCCTCCCAGCCCAAGCGTCGCCAGTGAAAATAGTGGGAAATCGTCCGATCTACCGGATGACGTAGCAGGACAATTAATTTCATTTGGGGGAACTGTGCCTGTAGCCGCGCCGCCGCTGACCAATGACCGAGATAGCTGGGGCTGGCTTCCCCTATCCTGGAGGTTGCCCCCGCGAACCGAGGCGGAAAATGCGCCAGATACCAGGGCACTCCTCTGTCAAACTTCCAAGACCAGAAATCCAGTTCCTTTTTTAGGGGTGCCTGGATCAGGGGATGCTGACAGAGGGCACTAAACAGGGAGGTGGTGCCGCTACGCATGGCTCCAATAATTAGAAAATCAGGGGCTGTCACCGCTTCCCATTGGCTCGGCGTTGCGGAGGGATAGCGTTGCTGAGTCTGCTGCTGACTGGCGGCTCGATAGCAGGCGATCGCCCCGGCTAGATCCCCCTGACAACTCAGGGCTTCCCCTAAATTCAAAGCAGGGTTCAGGGTATGGGGCGTATTTGCCAGCAACTGCTGCAAGGGGGGGATCACCCGTTCCAGTTGCCCTTGGCGAACCAGGACATCCCAAATGTTGGAGTAGAACCACCAGGGATATTCAGGATGTTCAGCAAGACCCTGAGTAAAGGCGATCGCCGCTGCCTGCCATTCCTGGTTCTGTAGCAGAGCCATACCCAGGCGGTAATGGGCTTGGGGATCTTGGGGGGTTTGATGTAGGGTTTGCTGATGGGCGGTGATTTGCTGCTGCATCTGGGATTGGCGCTCCAGGCTCTCGGCCAACCCTGAGGTCAAGGGTGTCGTTAAATCAGAGGTGGGGCACACCTGTAAAGCCTGTCGATAGAGCTGTACCGCTGCCCGGCTCTGGTGCGAAGCCAAGAGTGCTGTCCCCAGTTGCAGATAAAGTTGTGGGTCGGTAGGCCAGTCTTGGGAGGCATCGTCACCCGTCCAAGAAGACCGTGCTGTCTCCTCTGAACTCAAGGTGACAGAGAGCAACAGTGCTTCAGCGAGTTTCGGGATCAGGCCGGGGAGAGTGGGTTGCAGCTGTGCCGCCCGGAGATAGGCCGCGATCGCCCCACGGGGTTTCTGTAACGCTTGACGGGCATCTCCGAGATGGACAAATGACCAGGGGAAGTCGTCCTGGAGGGCAATGGCGGTTGTTAGTGCCTGGGCTGCTGCCCGCCATTGTTGCAGTTGCAGCAATGCATAGCCGAGATTCTGGTGGACCAAAAAAACTCCCATCTAGACCGATGGCATTTTGGTAAGCGGCCACCGCTGCTGACCAGTCTTGCAAGTCCAGAAAGGCA
>NZ_JJML01000081.1 GCF_000775285.1 Neosynechococcus sphagnicola sy1
GCGATTTGAGTTTTGGCAGTTAGTGCGGGGTATTCTAGCCCAAGATCTGATCTTCATTGATGAATTTGGGGTTGATTTAGCCCTCACCCGGTTACATGCTCGTGCCCCTAAAGGTAAAAGAGCACGGGGTAAGCGCCCCAGCAAGCGAGGTAAACGAGTCTCTACAATCAGTGCAATCAGCCTCAAAACCGTTGTCACTAACGTAAGTATCGTCGGTTCAACCGATGGTTTGACCTTTGAAGCCTTCATTGCTCGCCACCTGGTTCCGAAACTTTGGAAAGGAGCTTGTGTGATTATGGATAACTACTCGATACACAACCATGACACGATCAGAAAGCTGATTGAGGACGTGGGTGCTAAGTTGATTTATTTACCTCCCTATTCTCCAGACTTTTCACCGATAGAAAATTGCTTCTCAAAGATTTAAAAATATTTTGCGGACGATTGGGGCACGCAGCTATCCCGATCTCGCTAATGCCATTGAAGACGCTTTTTCTCAAGTATCTTTGGAAAACCTCAAAAATTGGTTCACTCACTGTTGCTACTACGCCTCACAAGAGTGAAAAATGCTATACATTTGAGGTTAAGAATGTTCCCGTCACTCTCAGGTATCTGGTGGTGGGATGTATGGCATTAGGTATAGCAATCGTCGAAATGCTTACCCAGAATGCTTTTTCAGCGGTTTTCTTCACCCATTTCCCCTGAGTTGTCGGGCAGTGCCGAGCCGTGATCCACCGACTTTCTTGACAGAAATAACTGGATTTTTAACTGAAAAAATTGACTTTTTGATTCAAAATAGGCTAAAAAAAGCTGAAATCCATATAACTTAAAGGTTTCACCGATCTATATTGAGCAACCACACCGTAGAATAAAACATTGGAAGTCCCTGCCTATGGGAGCTTTAGCCATTTCCAGGTAAAACTCTGGTGGGATAGTTTCATTAACGACTCAATGTTGGGCATTCGATGAGGAGTGCAAGCTGTATTTTCTTAACTCGGAGGAGTATCTAAGATGAATAAGGGTGAATTGGTTGATAAGGTTGCTGAAAAAGCTCACGTCACGAAAAAACAGGCCGATGCCGTATTGACGGCCGCCCTAGAGGCAATTGTGGATGCTGTTTCGACGGGCGACAAAGTGACCCTGGTTGGCTTTGGCTCCTTTGAGTCACGGGAGCGTAAAGCTCGGGAAGGCCGCAATCCCAAAACAGGTGAAAAAATGGAAATTCCAGCCACAAAAGTACCTGCATTCTCTGCGGGCAAGTTGTTTAAAGAAAAAGTTTCACCTGAAAAATAAAATTTGCATCGGGACAGGTTCACTCGTTGATCCATCCTATACATGGGGGGAATTTGGTCTGGGCAGCAATGCTAGCAGGCTGTTCCCCTCAAGAAATCTTAGATTTTTCTGCGAGTATTAACCCATGGGGGCCTCCCCCGTCGGCGATCGCAGCCATTCAGAGTCACCTTAGCCGCCTGCATACCTATCCTGATCCAGGCTATCGGGAACTGCGGGTCGCCTTGGCTCAAGCACATCACCTCGATCCAGACTGGATTTTACCTGGGAATGGTTCGGCGGAATTGCTGACTTGGGCGGGACGGGAACTGGCGATGCTGGCCGCAACCTGGGTGCTCGCCCCTGCCTTTGGTGATTATCAGCGGGCACTGAGTGCCTTTGGTGCTCAATTGCAGCCAGTACCATTGGTATCCCTGGATCAAGGCTGGACACTGGCGACTCTGAGATCCCGTTCCTTCCCCCCAGGCTGTGGCTTACTGCTGAATAATCCCCACAATCCCACCGGGCAATTGTTCCCTCGAGAGGAGGTATTGCCGCTCCTGGCTGAATTTGATCTGGTGGTGGTGGACGAAGCGTTTATGGATTTTTTGCCCCCCGATCGCCAGCAAAGTTTGGTGGATCAGGTGTCCGCTGCAACCAATCTGGTGATCTTGCGATCGCTGACCAAGTTCTACAGCTTACCGGGATTGCGCCTAGGCTATGCGATTGCCGATCCGCAACGGTTACAACGTTGGCAGCAATGGCGCGACCCTTGGCCGGTTAATGAACTGGCGGCGGCGGCAGGGGTGGCGGTGGTGCAGGATACTGATTTTCAGCAACAGACTTGGAGGTGGTTGGCGGCGGCTCGACCGGCCTTGTTTCAGGGTCTGGCCGCCTTGCCGGGTTTGACGCCCTATCCCGGTGCCGCGAACTTTCTGCTGGTGCGTTCGGCAGTATCGACCTTGATATTGCAACAGCAACTGCTCCAGCACCATCGAATTTTGATCCGGGATTGCTTAAGTTTTCCGGAACTGGGCGATCGCTATTTTCGGGTTGCCATTCGCACTCCAGCTGAGAATCAACAGTTACTAACTGCTCTTGCTAACATCCTAGGCGGTTAAACCCTGGGCGTGTTAGCCTGGATTATTCATGACTTTTTACTGAAAACATTCAGCTCTTTCACCCGTAAGCCTTAGACCCTCACCCTAAATCCCTCTCCCT
>NZ_JJML01000082.1 GCF_000775285.1 Neosynechococcus sphagnicola sy1
TCTCCTGACAATCGTTGATATAAAAGTGCCCCGTCCAAAATGTAGCGGCGAATCCGGGATAGCCGGAGGAAGCATTACAAAAATAGAAATGCTTCAGGGAAGTCTGGTGATTGAGCCGACCCAGTCCCATATTCCGGGGAGTGAGACTAGAACCATAGGAATTGCCCTGGGGACACCAGCAAAATCGCTCGTTGGTGGTGGGGCTACCCGTGATTTTAAACACGAGATGTTTTCTGAAATCAGGAACGTAGTGTTTTTCCACCACATCCAGGATAGAGTCTAGAATTTCTGATTTTTCTGCCGATAGGCCTTGGCATCCGTTGCTTGTAATTGCTTGAAGTACTCGTAGTTAGCAACGGTCAAAAATTCGACAATTTGACAGTCTGGGGGACAGTCCCGCTGGTGATTGGTTAAGAGAGTTGGGGTGGTAATCGCAAAACTGGGATTGGAAAAGTCATGGTGATCATACATCTGCTCAAAGGCTTGATTTAAATCTGGATTCCCAGTATGAAAAGTATTCCATTTGCCAAATCCATAATTACGCAGATCCAGATCCTGCACCACACAGTAGGCCATGAAGTTGGAAGGGGAGTATGGATAATTGAGTTTCTGGCGAACTGAGCGGGAGAATTTTCCAGGCCAATCATCTCGGCTGCTTTCTTGGGATCGAGGTTGCAGATGATGGTTTCAGCGGTAAATTCATAGGTTTCATGGGTTATGCGATCGC
>NZ_JJML01000083.1 GCF_000775285.1 Neosynechococcus sphagnicola sy1
CCCCTTCACTTGCTTGCATGGGTTAGTTTGCCTTCCTTTTTGGCTTCTTCAATAGCGTCCTCAACCAGAATCTCAATCAGGTTGTTAAGGCTTCTGCGCTCAACCTTGGCTAAGCGCTCAAGCTCCTTCTTAAGGTCTTCTTTGAGATAAATAGATGTCCGAATCTTTTCTGTTGCCATATTGTCAGCCATGACTACATCCTTAATCATAATTACGACTTAGAGTTTAAGGGTAACACAAAAGTAGTTATTAATAGTTTATATTAAACAATAGTAGCACTACCATGAGTTTGCACACATAAAGAGAGAGCGTCCGCCGACCAAAATAAACGCTCTCTTACCCCTTACAGGAGGAACCCCAAAGCCTGGGGTATGCCACTGACAATCAAAAGCAAGGAGCAGGATACCAAATTCTTATTAAGAATACTGGTAACTCTGGTAACCACACCCCTCAAACTCCCTTGCCACAAAGCTTAGAGGCGGTTACCGGCCCCCAGAAACAGATCAGACGAGGTGGCCAGGGTAATGGCCAGGATTCTCAGCGAATGCCATCAAAGGCATTCTTGAACCGCAACCCCGACGATCGCCTGATGCCGTTATTCAATCAATTGGCACAAACGGTTGACCAGTTAGAGTCTGAGATTGCTA
The DNA here is from genome assembly GCF_000775285.1 of Neosynechococcus sphagnicola sy1. NCBI lineage: Bacteria > Bacillati > Cyanobacteriota > Cyanophyceae > Neosynechococcales > Neosynechococcaceae > Neosynechococcus > Neosynechococcus sphagnicola. Next base: position 648 of record NZ_JJML01000083.1, read on the forward strand.
CTTCGGAGAGTTAAGCTCTCAGAGCCATCTTGCCCTGTCTGCCGGCCGCCTTAGGGTGAACTCATGTAGGTCAGGTAAAATTGGGACTACTATTTATGCCTGATGACGAAAAAATATTCTCTAGCTATTTAGTTCTAACCTACTCTACTTTCAATAAAATCAATGCCTCCAGTCGTTATTGATAATCCTGTTATCAACTCTGCCTTTGATGAGCCGCAACGGCATTTTAAATTCGATGAGGACGGTATCACTAACGAAATCTCGGATTACCGACGAATTAGTCACTACTTTGTTCCGATCGCTCGTCCCAAGAAAAAGAGCCAGCAACTAGAGTTTGACTTAGGTTTGCTCAGCCAGGATCGGGTTGAAGAGAACAAAACGATTAACCGCATCAGAGAACGGGTCTCCCTATGGCGTAGGAGTGGGCATCAGGGCGTTACTCCCACGACGCGAAGGCTGTTGGAACATTGGAAAAATCCAGACCGAGAAAGACGGTTGCTCCAAATCACGAAAGAATGGCTGAGTCAGTGTGTGACCTACAAGTCAGGCACCTTCATTCAGGAACTTTTGCTGATCGAACTGGCTCATGATACGGCTGATTGTATTTATAGGGCGATCGCCGGATCGGAGGGTAGTCAAAAAACTCTCAAGCCGATTCTGCGTCCCTACGATACGTTTGGCTCGACTCGCTATGTGGATTTTGACACCACAAAACCCGTCTATATCACAGATTCAACCAAGTGCCATATCTCCCATGTGGTAGCAGATACGGATAGTTGGGAACAGAAAATGGCACAGGTTTTAGAAGACCTGCCAGAAGTCATTTGCTATGTCAAAAATCAGGGACTAGGGTTCACCATTCCCTACACTTTATCTGGTCAACAGAAAAACTATACGCCTGATTTCATTGTCAGGGTCAAGGATGGTAACGTTGAAACTTTGAATTTGATTGTGGAGGTATCGGGTGAAGCCAGAAAGGATAAAGCTGCTAAGATTACCCATGCTCGACAGTTCTGGATTCCAGCGGTGAATAATCATGGGGCATTAAGTCGATGGGGCATCATTGAGATTACCGATCCGTGGGATGCCGCAAATACAATAAAGGCATTCCTCAGTTCGCCCCAAACAGGAGGTCAAGTCAATGACCGTGATTAATCTGGTTAAAATTCCCATCAAAACCATTGACCTCTCTCCAGGCAGCCATCTCTCCATTCCTGATGTGACATGGGTTCAGTATGAAGCCCTCTTGGAAGAACTCGGTGCAAAACGGCGGAATCCAAGAATCAACTACTACAACGGCACCTTAGAGCTTATGTCACCTCTCCCTAAGCATGAACGCTGGAAACGGCTCATCGTCGGACTGGTGGAAAGTATCCTCAAAGCTCAGAAACGACCTTGGGAACCGTTGGGATCGACCACCTTTAAGCGAAAAAGCATGGCAGCAGGACTCGAACCAGATGACTGCTTCTATATCCAAAACTACCGGACTGTCATCGGCAAAGATCGGATTGATCTCGACATTGACCCACCACCCGATTTAGCCATTGAAGCCGATTTAACGTCCCAAACCCAGCGGGAGATTTATGAAGCCCTGGGTGTGCCAGAGCTATGGATTTATGGACGGGACAAGCTCAAGATCTACGTGCTGCGAAATAACAACTATGAGGAATCAGCCATTAGTCCCACCTTTCCAGAATTGCCTGTGGCTGAGATTTTTCCCAGGGCGATCGCCCAGGCGCAAACCCTTGGCTACAGTCAGGCATTGCTGGAGTTTGAAGCGTGGTTGAACCAGCACTTTCTATCCCAGGATAGGAACACCTAGTAATTATGGGAATCGAGGATCTTCCCAACACGATCAACAGTGGAGAAAGCTCTGATTGGGAGTTTAAGTCTGCCCGTGGTGGTGTGCCGGGGAAACCTACAGTGCAATGGCAAATACGGATGGTGGCGTAATCATTCTCGGAGTTGAAGAAGCCACCCACCAGATCAGTGGATTGGATGATCCTGCAAAAACTCGTAAACAGCTTTGGGATAACCTTAACAATCGTGGGAAAGTTAGTGTCAATTTACTAACTGAATCAGATTTGCAAGTCACTCAAATCGAGGGCAGAAGCATCATTGTGCTACGAGTCCCACGGGCTAGCAGACGACAGCGCCCCGTATTTGTGGGACAAAATCCCCTTACTGGTACCTATCGTCCTAAGAGGATGTTTTAAAAGTCTTTCAGGGTGTGTTTCACCACCCTAGCTACCTAGAAGCTAATACGAGAGAATCAGGGTTCCAGGGTTTGCGATCGCGCCTCTGAGTTGTATTTGAGGCTAAAGCCTACCCTTTTAAAACATCCTCTAACTATGAGGGGGATTATCACTGTACTCAGTGAAGTGGGGCGGATGTTGGCAGACCAGGCGGAAGAGCCTGCTGACAGCCTGATTCTTGAACATTTTGGTTTAGAGGACTTAGACGACACAAGTTTGAAACAATATCGCCAGCGGTTTGCTTCTCGCACGCCAGATCACCCCTGGCTGAGTGAAGACACAAATGGTCTACTGTCCAAATTGGGAGGATGGAGACGCGATCGCACCACTGGTAAAGAAGGACTAACGGTTGCAGGTTTGCTCATGTTTGGCAAAATGGAGACCATTCAGGAGCCTGATGGGATTCCAGCGTTTCATCTGGATTATCGGGAAAGACCTGCTGATACTTCCCAAGTTCGATGGACAGACCGACTCACCTTAGATGGAACTTGGGCTGGCAATGTTTTCCAGTTTTATCAACGGGTCATTCAAAAGCTATCGGCTGACCTCAAAATTCCCTTCCGTCTTGATCAAGAGCTTTATCGGAAAGATGACACGATCGTTCACGAGGCAATTCGAGAAGCATTGGTCAATGCCCTTATTCACAGCGATTACCGTGGGCAAGGGGGTGTAGTGATTGACAAATTCCCCGATCGCTTCGAGTTTTCCAATCCGGTAGTCTGTTAATTTCCATGCGTCAACTGCTTCAGGGGGGCATTAGCGAATGCCGCAATAAGTCCTTGCAGCTAATGTTTCAGATGATCGGCGGGGGTGAAAAAGCAGGTTCTGGTATTGACAAGATCAGACAGGGATGGGCATCTCAACACTGGCGCTTTCCTGCCATTCGAGAACAGACTCAACCGGATCGAGTCTGGCTAGTCTTGCCAATAGTCAGTATGTTGCCAGGGCAATCGCTAGAGAAACTGCGAGAGCTGTTTGGCACCCCATTTGATGGTCTGAATCAAGAAGAAGTGCAAGCCCTTGTTACCGCAGAGTTAGAAGGAGAAGTCAGCAATCGTCGGATGAAGGAATTTTGCGATCGCCATCCGTCTGACCTCACAAAAATGTTACAGGGGTTAGTGCGGAGGCATTTTTATCCTCAGTAGGGCAAGGGCGTGGAACCCGCTATACATTGCCCGGACGAGAGAATATCATTCAAATTGGTTTTGAAGTTGAGGGCAGTCTATCTCAGTCAATTCAAGACTCCCCTCAAAGCGTGGACTCCTCACAAAGTTTAGACTCCCTACCAACAGCGGAATTAGAAGTCCTTCAGAAAATTGCTGCTCCAGCTATATCCTCTCAATGGCTTCAAGAGCAAAGAACCCGGCAGATTATTTCCGAACTCTGCCAAGGGTATTTCCTCACATCTGCTCATCTTGCCCAGTTGATGAATCGTAATCCCAGTAGCCTGCGTAGTCGGTTCCTTAGCCCAATGGTGAACGAGGGATTGCTGAAACTTCGGTATCCCGACAAACCTAACCGTCCTGACCAGGCGTATCGAACTGTGGATGAACCCGCAGAAAGGAGCAATTCAGACCATGCCTAAAAAATCCTACGGCAGTAATGCAACCCCTATCGATAGCGTCAAACACAAGGACAAACGCGCGAATATCCCAACGGAGGAGTTGCGAGGGTTTGTGGCGGAGGACGAAAAGAAACCCAAAATTGTATCTAGATTGCCTGCTTCGAGTAAAAGTACAGTCGTATCAGAGTTTTCTGTCAAACGATTGGCAACGACTCAGCCTACCGAACCTGCACCAATCACGATGTAGTCGTATTTGTTCATAATATCCTTGTTTGTGAGTTCAACTTTATGTGTGTAGAAAAGCAAGATTTTCTAATGCATGGAGTGCATGAGGTGTATTTGCAGGCATGTAGACAAACACGCCCTGTTGCAAAGTAATTTCCTGTCCGCCCAAGGTGAGCACTCCGCGTCCTTCGATCACTGTCACCGAAACAGGGCGTGGCGCAGTATGCTCATGTATTTCTGTTCCAGCAGTGAGACACAGTAACGAGAAACTGTTTTGTTCATCTTTCACTAACGCTTTGCGGCTGACTCCGGGTTTGGTGTAGTCTGCCAATTCCTGTAGATTGACTGCCAATTCAGCATTATTTTTTGAAGAAGTTAGCATCATTGATCTCCTAACATTTCAAGGGTGATTACAATTCTCGAACAGCGCACAAGGCAATGTAACCCAAGTCTTGTTGGTGTTGGGTCAAGATGCGCTGCATCGTCAGGACGCGATCGCGGATCACGGGCTGTGCCAAAATATTCCAGACAATCTGCGCCGTGTGGATGACTCCTTCATCTTTCAGCACCTGAACCGGATCAAGCAGTTTCATAGCACCGATTTGCCGTTGAGATACTGTTAAATCTGCCTGAGCGATAGCGTTGATCCAGCCTTGTTCAGGCATTGGAAATCTGCTCATTTAAAGAGTTGTTCGATAGCCGCACGTCCACCCGGACGAAAAACTGTTTTACCTGCTGCCGCTAGGACGATATGAGCGGGTGCAGTTGTCAGACTGAGTGCAATTTGTGCCATTGTTTGGTTCATAGTTCTCCTGGGCTGCTAGTTGAGGCAGCTTTTAATGACTTGAGTAGACACAACTGTAGATTTGGGTAGACAGGACAGGTATGGTTGTCCAACAGTGGGAACACAACCAGCCGAGATGTTGGATGTGCCGTAGCAATGGATAAGAACAGTAAGGGCATTCGTGCATGATGATTTACCTCATTGACTGATTATGGAAACACAATTTTGGGAGCCGCCGCTTGTCCTAGAAACAGATAAGCCGCCGATCGCAACACAATTTCGGAGTAGAGAATTTTTTGGATCTCCAGGCTGGGAAGCCGTTTTGCTGCGAAGTTGTAAGCCTTAATCTCCCCTTCTAGGCTGAAGTCGGTATGAGTCAAGTAGTGGTCATAATCGTGCATTCCCTGGAAAATGAATCCGTAGATGGGATTGGGATACACAGAAGAATCATAACTATCGGCAGAGACCCAAAGATGATTTTGCTCAATATCAGCAAACATCTCTTCAGCGTTGATGTAACGCATGTAATCTGAAAATTGTAGATTCAAGGGCAGTTGATGGAACTCGTCCATCAACCAGTCACAGAGTTGGGCGATGGTTTCGTCAGAAATCTCGGCTGGCTTGCCTTCTAAATATAGTTTGGCAAGAGTTTCCTTTTGAGAGGTGGTTATGGATTCGGTTGTATTTGTTTGTGTGAGTGTCATATCGCTACCTTCCCAACCTGGAACTATCTTTAATTTGACAGGTTTCATTAATCACTTCTCTGAGCTAGCTCATAATAGGAAGACAAATAGTCAAGTCTTTCATTGGGTGGTTCAAC
>NZ_JJML01000084.1 GCF_000775285.1 Neosynechococcus sphagnicola sy1
CTCCAATAACAATGCTATCGACAAATCTTAGGGCTTCCGTCTGGGGCAAAGGTCACATGAGGACCACCCGCGATCGTGATCTTGCTGCGTTTTCGGTATTCAGTTGCTAAACGGTACGCTTCTGGTGCAAAACCACTGAAGAAGGAGAGAACGATTACGTCCGCGTCGCTATCGAGGTTTACAGTCTCAACCTGCTGGTGAATAACTCGAACAGTATGTTTTGCTGGGGTCAGCGCAGCAAGATGAATACCAGTAAGCGGCGGAACAAAATGAACCTCATGTCCATTTCGATACCGCTGAATGTAGACAATTATGATGTCGATTTTCATGGTTCGCTTCACAAACTTATTTGACTTGTGCTTTATGGCAGTCTAACCTCGTTCGCGCAGCTTGGATCGAACCAATCGATTTAAATTGCTTGTAGATAACTACTGGATAAACAAAAAAGTAGGAGTTTGACATAGATGTGTCAGGCAGTCAGCCTTGCGTTGATCCAGCAGCTATTGACAGTAAATCCTCATCCATTGTTAAGGCGGCATAACGGTGGAGTTAACCGGCGCTACCGAAGCGGACAGACCGGGAGAGAGATGTTGGCAAAGCGATTGTCATGAAACCAACTCCAAGAGGTTGCGTCCGGGTTGAACGATTGGTTAGGCCGGACTTGGATAATTGACTTGATTAAATAGGTTAACTGCAATTTGCTCAAGCTCCTGTCGCTGTTCAATTGGGATTGAATATATAGTGGTGGCGCCATTACGTGCACCCCAGAGTGTGCCAGCCATAGCGCTGATGGTATCTACATCGCCCTTGCAGGACCTTGCAAACGACAATAGTTCTGAAAAAGATTTGTCAAAATGTAAAAACGCTATACAAATTGAGGACATGACCGATGATTGTGCAGTCATACCATTTCCTAGTGTCTTGGCAATCTCCTTGGGAGATGGGGTATGATTGCTCGAAAGCCAAGCGTGAATTATTTTTAGCTGAGTTCCAAACTCCTTAGATTTGCAATGTTCTTTTAGTGTATTAATAATATCATCAATCGTGACATGATTTATGATTAAATGAGTTGTAAGGGCAATTAGAATTGCACCCTCAATTGCCAAAGGGTGTGAATGTGTAATCTCGGCCGAACGCTTTGTCTCAGAAAGCAATCTATCGATATTATCATTAAAATAAAGCGCTAGAATTGATGCTCGCATGGCTGCACCATTTCCAAATGACCCGTTCTTGAAAATAGCCATCGAGGCTTTCTGCCAAGGTTCACCTTTGCCGATGCGTTTGAGCAATCGAGCGGTGCCTGGGCCATATCCTCGACTCCATTTATAGCTATTCGCAAATCGGGTTGATAAGTCCAATTGGTTGAGTTCGCCATTATCAAGAAGGGACATTGCGATGTCGATGGACATTTGTGTATCATCGGTCCACCGTGGGAGCCCATCTTTGGTGCGTCCAATTAATTTCCAAATCAATTGCTCTAGAATACCGCCTTCATAGGGTGCCCCCATGGCGTCGCCGAGAGCTAGCCCAAGAATACAACCGAGGTACTGATCTTTTGAGGGCATTGGGGGGTCTAATGGGGCGCGAGATAAGCGGAACTCCGACTTGAACGATGCGGAAGCATCGGACGACCAAGGAGTGAAGTGCACCGGAATCCGAAGGATTCTGCTTCATCGAGTAGTTGGGCAGATTGCGAGCTGAAGATTGGAGGTATAACAAACTCGATGAAGTCTCGCGCCCCATTGGGCGAGCAGGCGAGCCCCGCGAGCGATCGCCCAACGTTCGCAATCACCGGACGCAGATAATCTTCTCTAGCCCCAGCATATTTCAAAGTTCCGGTGCATTGCGGTTGTTAGGCTGCAAGATTCAATATAAGATAGCCCAATTCCGATCACATGGACAAGCTAAACATCAAGGTTGATACTTTAATAAAAATCTTTCAGTAATAGATCTTAAAAAGCTATCTAATGTAAGAAGGGCTTGCTGAGCGATCGGTTCTGGTATACCACCATAAAAAGCTTCCGCTATCCCACCCGCCATGCAAGCGAGGGTATCACTATCACCTCCAATAAAAATTGCATTGCGGATGGTGTCTTCAAAACCAGTTGATTCTAGGAACGCAATCACTGCTTGAGGTACAGATCGTTGACATGTTACACCTGCTGGCTCCACTGTATTCAATTCTAAACTCAGGTCATAGTTAAAGGTATTTTCGATGAAAGCTTTAATTTCAGGTTTAGAGTATTTTTTACGAGCCATAAAAATAGCCACAGCTATTGCTTGTGCACCTTTAATCCCTTCTGGATGATTATGAGTAACTGAAGCACTACGCTCTGCTTCTTTTAGTACAGTTTCCAAGTCATCAAATGCATAGGCTATTGGGCTAACTCGCATCGCAGACCCATTACCAAAACTATTGTATGGCTCAAGGCTATCTGAAAAACCCCACAGCATGAATCTTGCACCGTAACCAGCTCGCGGATACTGATTGAAATACTGCTTGATACTCTGAGTATAATTATTATCATTATTAAGAATACTATCAGCAACAGCAATAGTCAGAACTGTGTCATCAGTAAAGTGGCTCTTAGAACTAAATAGCTCAAAATCTTTACTTCTAATAATTTTTCCTTCATAAGTAGATCCAACAATATCACCAACAATTGCCCCCAGCATAATGCCCTCGCAGATATTCTTGGGTTTATGTTTAGTCTAACGTCTGAATTCGGCGGCGGCAACGATACTCTGCATCTCCGCAAGGATCTCCATACCGTCCGCTGCAATGATTGGTTATGCGTACTGTGAGTTCAATCTATATCGAGATCGCCCTTTGATGATATCAACCCTAAAGCCTACAAATTTCTACGACCAGCGATTGCCCTTTGATGATATCAACCCGTAATGCCTATAAATCTCTACCACGAGCGATCGCCCTTTGATGATTTCAACCCTTAGTATCTACAAATCTCTACCAATAGCGATCGCTCTTTGATCATATCAACACGTAGAGTTTATAAATATGGACGATAATCTCTAAGCACAGCCTCAACCATTGTCTTCAAATCGCAGGACGTGTAACGGTGAAGTTGTGCGGCGGCAGACAACCTTGAACTCTCACCAGTAACCTCTATACCGTCCGCACCAACGCAGTGTTAGGCTGTCTCGCCGCCTGCTGATTGTGGCATCGATTCGATCAATGCTCTTAGTACTTTGTTGACTGATTCAGGCGTTGTAAAAACCTGAGCCACATCCTCATCTAGAACCACAACCGTTAACTTTTGCGCCTTGTGATTAACGGCAAATCGATTGGGTTTCGCCTTCTCGTAATCAAACCGATACTCTGGTAAAAGCTCGTCTTCAGAATTTTGTGTGTGATCAGAGGGCGTTTTGCTCATAATCCTCACGCTCTTGGCGAGTAGCTAGACGGGCACTAATGATGCGGATGTTGCTAGATCGCCCAGTAAAAGCAATTAACAGCAACCGATTCTGTCGAGAATGACCAATGATGATTTCTCTCTGTTCACCTATGGAATGAGTTTCATCGTCAAAGATGACCGCCAGAGGATTGTCAAATACGGTTTTGGCTTCTTCAAAGCTGACACCGTGTTTCTTCAAGTTACTAGCGGCTTTTGATTGATCCCACTCAAACTCCATACTTAGATCATACCTGATTGTTCAAGGAGTGTAGCAGCCTTGTACAGAGGTTTGCCATCTCAGCAATAACCTCCCCAGCCTCAGACAAGAAGGTATAGTACTCAAATCGGTACAACGCTTCTAACTGGCTTGTAGAAGAGAGTTTTTGATGAAGTAGTTGCTTTTTAGAATCAAGATGGGACAAATCACCAAAAGTTCTAGCTCTAAAGAGGTCAAGCAACGATAGATCAGGAATATCTGGTACATGAGTTATAACCCTACCAGTTAACGCTTTAGCCTCCATCAATTCCTCGAAGGCTTTGTACACAATATTCCATTCGTCGAGAAAATTAGCCTGATGGATCGCCAGCTCGTTAACGTACTGGTTCACAAGTCGAAAATAAACTCGGTCATTCTTTTGAATGAACTTGCGAAAATGAAGAAGATAAGACTCAAGTTGTTCTACTGTTGGTGTATTTTCAGGGAAAGACCCATCCGAAAACCCAATTTCTTCACCAGAATTGAGAACTTGATAAAACGATTTGGATGTGAGCCTGTTAACTTCAGTAATGAATAATTCTAATTCATTGACAGGAGAGCATTTCATAGTCGTTGAAGTTTAAACTTCTCTCAGTCTACTTGCTTAACCCTAAATACTACACCGGAGGCTTTAAGCAACGTCCTCACAGATAACCTAAAGCAGCCTAACGGCTCAAATCAGCGGCAGTAGATAACCTTGAACTTAGCACCAGCAGCTTTCAACTGTCCGCTGCATTTGAATTGTTAGACCGCGCCAAAACCAAGAGTTAAGGTTTGGTGTACACCTTAACTAAACGATCGCTTTGGCAAATCAAGAACAGCTCGACTTAAATCTTCTACACTTGCTTTACCCATCAATATATCATTCATAATTTGTTCAAAAGTTTTGTCAAACGCAGGATTACTTAGAGGATTTGCAAAAGCTGCAATAACTAAGTTATAAGGGGATAAGTATCTCATTCTTGATTCAGTTGCTCTCCAATCAAGATCTATAATCTTTCCATTAATGTTTGCCGCACCATCATCATATTCAGAACGTCTAATTAAAAATTTTCTTTGGTAAACCCCAAATTCTTCATAACGATATCCATACTTTTCAATTCGATTTTGAATCTCGCTATCCTTCCAGTCATAAAGACCACTAGGTTCCATTGGATTTGCTTCAATATACACAAAACATTGATAATAGCTACGAGGATTTACAGCCACAACTTCCTTGATTTTCAACTCTTGGTCGTCTATCAGAATAATGTCATCTTCTAAACGTTCAAAAGATTCTATCTGAAGGTTTCTGTAGCCTCTAAACCACCATATTGGATTGTTTGCAGAAGTATCTTTTTCAAAAGACAGAGGGGCTTCTAGAAGTCTGCTTAATCTTGTGATCGCTTCAGTAGACGAGCTGAATTTTTGAATACCTCTAACACCAGGGAAGGATTTTGAAAATCTTTGCGAAAAAAACTGAAGTGCTACTAATGGGTGTATCTATTTCATTAGCCTCTTCTTCGCTTTCCCGTATTATGCTTTCTCGCTCTAAAAGAACAGGAGTTAGGTATTCAGGGATACTTTCTAGCTGAATTTCTACACATGCAAAATCATAAGCTTCTTTAACCGAACGTCCAGATCCCAACGCTCTATAAAACCCAACAGCAAATGCTATTGCAGCCTTATCGCCAATAGCATCATTCATGCCGATAACAAAGGGAATGTGTTTGGCAATAGATTTTGCTTGAGCTTCTGAGTAACAAGCATTTAAAATCACGCAATTGACCTGATTGGCTACCAATTTAAATAGGTTGGCAAGTGCATCAGGCTTCACTGGCTTTGTTTTGCCTTGAACATCCTCAAAACAAAGTTCCCCCGTTCCTGTACCATGACCTGAAAAGTGAACGATTTGAGGCTCAGTATCAAAAATAGCTTGACTAATATCTCCAGTACGTACTGACTCACGTGACTCTAGGTGAAAGTTATCTCGATACCTAGAAAGCTGTAGTTTTTCACGGATGTCTCGCAATTCCTGTCCTAAACGTAATCGGACAGAATCACTAGGATCAGCCGCTAGAAACAAAATTTTTACAGTATCCATCAAGAGCGTCTATATAATAAAATGCGTTCTACCCCAAGATACATACCCCAAAAGCTTCCTGCAACTAAGTTTCTTCACTTTGATGCGTAGATAGTTCACAAACAAACAAGCTTTGAGTACGTCCTCATTAATAGCTCAGCGGTCTAACGCCGCATTCAGCGGCTTGTCCGCTGAATGCGGCGTTAGCCATTTATTATGTTTTCTATGATGTCAAATACCACTCCAAAACCATAGAAATCTTCGGCTGTCCCATGCGCACAGAGCCAATTACACATGTTGCCTTTTTCATCCTTATTAACGGATTTTGAAGCTAAAATATTGGTTTCTATACCTCGAATTCTTGTTGAGGATGCTTCTTTGATATCAATGTATTGTGGGTTTTCGTTTTCAATCTTCTCAATAGTGGCCGTGGATAATAGATTTTCTATTCCTATGGCTATTGGGTGTTCCTCAACGCTGGGTAGCACTCGTTTGAAAACGAAATTATTCTGTGAATTTTTCTTGTTTGTATCGCAGTCGTACAGAAGTATAATTTTATTTGGTACGACTTCTGAAATGGAGTTGTTATAGCTTTTCCAAATCTTATCCAAGTTTCCGAAACCCGTCCCGTCTTTCAACTGTATCCTATCCAGTACATCCGTTTTTCCAAGAAAATCTGCTGCTTTAGTAAGGTATCGAATATCGTAATCACCCTCAACAAACACTATTGGTTTAGCATGTTGCTGAATTTCTGAAATTATTTCTTCTCGATGCTTGGTGGTTTCTTTAAATGCTTCATATGCAGTAACAAATTCTGAAAAATCACTTGCGGCAACCTTTTCGCCATTTGGCATATAGCATTTTTCACTCTTGTGAGGCGTAGTAGCAACAGTGAGTGAACCAATTTTTGAGGTTTTCCAAAGATACTTGAGAAAAAGCGTCTTCAATGGCATTAGCGAGATCGGGATAGCTGCGTGCCCCAATCGTCCGCAAAATATTTTTAATCTTTGAGAAGCAATTTTCTATCGGTGAAAAGTCTGGAGAATAGGGAGGTAAATAAATCAACTTAGCACCCACGTCCTCAATCAGCTTTCTGATCGTGTCATGGTTGTGTATCGAGTAGTTATCCATAATCACACAAGCTCCTTTCCAAAGTTTCGGAACCAGGTGGCGAGCAATGAAGGCTTCAAAGGTCAAACCATCGGTTGAACCGACGATACTTACGTTAGTGACAACGGTTTTGAGGCTGATTGCACTGATTGTAGAGAC
>NZ_JJML01000085.1 GCF_000775285.1 Neosynechococcus sphagnicola sy1
CCCGCTTCAGCAAAATCGCTCGCTCCTACCTGCTCCATGTCGGCAATCTCGATTGGAAACAGATCAACCCCGACATCTTTGGCTCCATGATTCAGGCGGTGGCGGATGAGGAAGAGCGGGGAGCGCTGGGGATGCACTATACCAGTGTGCCGAATATCCTCAAGGTGCTGAATCCGTTGTTTTTGGATGACTTACGCGCCCAGCTAGAAGCCGCAGGCGACAATGCCCGCAAGCTGTTGAATCTGCGGCAACGGCTGGCAAAAATTCGGGTGTTTGACCCCGCCTGTGGCTCAGGCAATTTTTTGGTGATTGCCTATAAGGAGATGCGGGCGATCGAAGCCACCATCAACCAGCGCCGGAATGAACCCGATCGCCGCTCCGACATTCCCCTGACCAACTTTCGCGGCATCGAACTGCGCCATTTTGCCGCCGAGATTGCGCGGCTGGCGTTGATTATTGCCGAGTATCAGTGTGATGTGCTCTATCGGGGACCCAAGCTGGCACTGGCGGAGTTTTTGCCCCTGAAGGATGATAACTGGATTACCTGTGGCAATGCGTTGCGGTTGGATTGGTTGAGTCTTTGCCCACCGACGGGAACGGGGGTGAAGTTAGTCGCAGAGGATTTATTTAGTACACCGCTGGAACAGACTGAGATTGATTTTGAGAATGAGGGCGGGGAGACTTATATCTGTGGAAATCCGCCTTATAAAGGAAGTCAAACACAGACAAAGGAACAGAAATCAGATCTTGCCCTTGTTTTTAAGCCATACAAGGTTTCATCTAAGCAGATTGACTATGTTGGTGGCTGGTTTATGAAAGCAGCCGAATATGCTCAGCACACTGTTGCAGAAGCAGCATTTGTGAGTACGAATTCAATATGTCAAGGGCGTATCGTGCCAATACTGTGGCCTACCATCTTTGAAACAGGCTCGATCATCCGCTTTGCATATACGTCATTTAAATGGGCTAATCTTGCCAGCCATAATGCTGGTGTAACTGTCTCAATCATTGGTTTATCTCAGGCGAAATCAAAAAAACGTCATCTTTTTGATATAGGACGTAATGGTGAGGTGGAAGTGAGAGAGGCTGATAACATTACTCCCTACCTGACCGTAGGAGAAAATATTATTGTGACGAGCCAGCAAGAAAGTATTGCTGGATTACACGATATGTCTTTTGGGAATATGCCAGTTGACGGTGGAAATCTTCTTCTATCAGCAGCAGAACTTAGAGAATTAGCACTTACATTTCAAGATAAGCAGATTCTAGTTCGTCGTATTTATGGATCTGCCGAGTTTATTCGTGGTCTTGTGCGATATTGCCTTTGGATAGAAGATGAGCGACTACAGCACGCGCTAGGTATTGAATCAATTAGAAGAAGAATTGAAAGTGTTCGGGAAATGCGCCTCGAAAGCAAAGATGCCGGCACCAATAAAATGGCGGCGCGTTCCCACCAAATGCGTGAGATGAATATAGGAAAATACTGGACAATAACTGTCCCTCGAACCTCTTCTGAAAGCCGACCATTCTTGCCAAATGGACTTATTGATAGTCATAGCACCGTAACGACCGAAGCCTTTGCCCTCTACGATGCGCCGCTCTGGAACATGGCGCTGATCGCCTCCCGCCTGCACCTGGTCTGGATCGCCACTGTCTGCGGCAAGCTCAAAACCGACTTTCGCTACTCCAACACCCTCGGCTGGAACACCTTCCCTGTCCCCACTCTCACCGAGCAAAACAAAACTGAACTCACCCGCTGCGCCGAAGAGATTCTGCTGGCGCGGGAGCATTATTTCCCCGCCACCATTGCCGAGATGTACGACCCCGATCGCATGGACAGTGAATTTCCGCTGGTGCGGGAGGCGCACGACAGAAACGATGAGATCCTGGAGCGCATCTACATCGGTCGCCGCTTCAAAAACGACACCGAACGCCTGGAAAAGCTCTTTGAGCTATATACAAAGATGACTAGCCAGCAAAAGCCAGCGAAAAAGCCAGGAAAACGGAAAATTTAGCCATAATACAAACACAAATACAACTCATCCATTCCTACAAGCCATGAAAGCCGCTGAGAAACTCTACCAACTGATCCAAATCCTCCCAGAAAGCCAAATTAATGAAGTCCTCCACTTCGCCGAATTTCTCCAGCAAAAACAACTGACCCCTACGCCACCCCCGGCTATCTCCCCCGGCACCCTCACTGGACTTCGGGGCATTGCCAAACGCCCCAAAGCAACCCCTAGCGACAGCGAACTGCAAGCAGAATACGCCGACTATTTGACCCAAAAATACCGATAAGCCTACCCGTGAAAATTCTCATCGATACCAACATCGTCCTAGACCTAATTCTGGAACGAGAACCCTTTGTCGAGATTGCGATCTCCCTCTTTGAGCAAATTGAACAGGGCAATTTGACTGGGTATATCGCCGCCACCACCATCACCAATATTTTTTACATTATCCGTAAAACTGAAGGTCGTGAAGTCGCCCTTGCTGCTATAAATCGACTCCTGATTGGTCTTCGATTTTGTGCCGTTGATTACCAGACCGTCGAAACTGCCCTCAACCTGGAACTGAAAGACTTTGAAGACAGCATCCAACTCGCCTGCGCCACCCTCAATCAACTCGATGCGATCGTCACCCGCGATCGCCAAGACTTCAGGGGTAGCAATCTCCCGATTTACTCGCCCACAGAACTCTTAAACCAGCTTTAGCCAAAAAGTACCCATGAGCAACCCCATCGCCATTCCCTCCGTTTCTGTCACCTACGCCCAGGATGGCACCTCTACCAAAGCCAACGCTCTGGGAATGCGCCCCATGCAAGAACGCGCCTACCAAAAGCGCGGCGAACAATATCTGCTGATCAAATCGCCCCCGGCATCTGGCAAAAGTCGGGCACTGATGTTCATCGCCCTCGACAAACTAGAGAACCAGAAGCTCAAGCAAGCGATCATTGTCGTCCCCGAAAAAGCGATCGGCTCCAGCTTCCACAACGAGCCGCTGAGTCAGTTTGGCTTTTGGGCTGATTGGCAGGTCGAACCCCGGTGGAACCTCTGCGACGCACCAGGGGGAGACAATGGCGGCAAAGTCGATGCGGTGAAAAAATTCCTCGACAGCGATGCCAAGGTGTTGGTCTGTACCCACGCCACCTTCCGCTTCGCCGTGGATAAGTTTGGGGTAGAGGTGTTGGACGATCGCCTGATTGCCGTAGACGAGTTTCACCATGTTTCCGCCAAGCCCGACAACAAGCTGGGCGACCACATCCGCCAACTCATGACCCGCGACAAAACCCACATCGTCGCCATGACTGGCTCCTACTTTCGCGGCGATGCCGAAGCCGTGCTCCATCCCGACGACGAATCCCGCTTTGAAACCGTCACCTACACCTACTACGAACAGCTCAACGGCTACCAATACCTGAAGCAACTCGACATCGGTTACTACTTCTACGCTGGCAGCTACACCGACGAAATCATGCAGGTGCTTAACCCCAACGAAAAAACCATTCTGCATATTCCCAATGTCAACTCCCGCGAAAGCACCAAGGACAAGATCCGCGAAGTCGAACACATCATCGAAGAACTGGGCGAATGGCAGGGTATCGATCCAAAAACCGGGTTTCAACTGGTCAAAACCACCAACGGTAAGGTTCTCAAAATTGCCGATCTGGTAGACGATGATTCCACCAAACGCGATCAGGTCGCCGCTGCCCTCAAAGACTCCGCCCACAAGCACGATCGCGACCATGTGGACATCATCATTGCCCTCGGTATGGCAAAAGAAGGCTTCGACTGGATCTGGTGCGAACATGCCCTGACGATCGGCTACCGCTCCAGCCTGACGGAAATTATCCAGATCATCGGTCGCGCCACCCGCGATGCTCCCGGCAAGACCCGCGCTCGGTTCACGAACCTGATCGCCGAACCCGATGCCAGCGAAGCCGCCGTTACCGAAGCCGTGAATGATACGCTCAAGGCGATCGCGGCTAGCCTCCTCATGGAGCAGGTACTCGCGCCCCGCTTCGAGTTCAAACGCAAGCGCTCCGACAATCAACCCACTCCCGGCTTTGACTATGGGCAAGGCGGCTACGATCCGGGCAAGTGTAACGTGGGTGTTAATCCCGAAACGGGTCAAATTCAGCTAGAAATCAAGGGGCTAGCCGCACCCAAGAGCCAGGAAGCGACTCGCATCTGCCGCGAAGACTTGACCGAACTGGTGACTGCCTTTGTCCAAGACAAGCCCACGATCGAGCGGGGTCTGTTCGATGAAGAACTGGTTCCCGAAGAACTGACCCAGGTACGCATGGGCAAAATCGTCAAAGAGAAGTTCCCGAATTTAGAGGAAGAGGATCAAGAAGCCGTTCGCCAGCACGCGATCGCCGCCCTCAACCTCGTGCAACAGGCAAAACAAGCCGTAAACGAAGCAAGTGGCACCTACAGTCTTCTCCCCTCTCCCCTCTCCCGACTTGGGAGAGGGGAGAAGACTGTAAATCCTGATGACAGAGAAGCCCCAAAAAACACAGCCCTGATCGACGGGGTACGGCAGTTTGCCCTATCGGTCACTGAACTCGACATGGATCTGATCGATCGCATCAATCCCTTTGGCGAAGCCTACGCCATCCTCGCTAAGTCCATGAGCGAAGAACGGCTGAAGCAGGTCGCAGAAGTGATTGCTGCCAAACGGATCAATCTTTCCGTGGAAGAAGCGCGAGACTTGGCAAAACGAGCGTTGCGGTTTAAGCAGGAAAAAAGGGAGACTCCCCTCCCTCACGGCAGTGGATCCCTGGGAAAAAACGGATGGCAGAGGGAATCGCCTTCTTACAACGCAAAGTGAAGGAGGACAAG
>NZ_JJML01000086.1 GCF_000775285.1 Neosynechococcus sphagnicola sy1
TTCAAACTCTCCTGCGGCCAAATTAGGAGCGTTGGGAATCGCCGATGACGCAGTCGGCTGAGTCGCTACATTCAACGCCTGGGGAAGTGTTCCAGCCATTTCTCGTCCCCCACTCTGCTGGGTCGCCAGGTAACTTAAGACAATCGAGACTCCCATGAGTCCCAGGACAGTCCCAATCCCCCCTGGGGTTAGCAGCAGCTCGACCCAATCTTGGTTGACGCGCAAGACGGCGCGGTCTTCATCCGCCAGACTTTTTAATAATTCTTCTGAGGATTCAAGGTAGTCGTCGGGGGGAACGGCGGCTCCCTGCTCCCAAAGTTCATCGGAGTCTAAGGTGGAGGGAGTGGGGAAGGAGTGGGAATAGGGAGCTGCTACCGTTGCAGCCCACATCGACTGGGAAATCCCTGATGCTTCTGAATCTAAAGTTTTTGGGGACTTGAGCGCCCGATCGCTGAGGGAATCTGAAGGGGGGKATCGACTCCTCTTGCACTGAGTCCAGCATGAAGGCCGGGAACATCGGTGGCATGGGTCGCCCAATGGGAGGATCTACCGGGGGGATGAGTGGCAGAGGGTGGTACAACAACAGCTGCTGGGAGAGCCGGGACTTCCAGACCATGGGAGGGAGAGGCAGCTGCTCGCTGTTGCCGAAAGCGGACTAGTTCTGCCTCCAGGCTGACATCCAGGCTACTGAGCGCTGAGCGGAGGGTTGGCTTTAGACTGGGAGATGCAGTCGGTTGCATCCTCAAGGCCAGGGTAGAAATTTGACTCATTGTTCCCCTCAAATGGTCAGGATTCTCATTCTTCAACGGTTTTAAATGATGCAGACTGGTTTGGCAAGATGACTGCTGTCCCAGAGATCATCCTCGATCACTCCTCCGACTTTTCAGCCTGCCCCAATCCTGGCATTCCTGAACCCTGCGTATGACTTTCCAGTCCCTCGATCAACTTCTCGGTCAATGGCAGTCCCAACAGCCACGGCAGCAGCAATTCCAGCATCTGGTGAAGGTTTGGCCAGGGGTGGTGGGTGCCGTCGTGGCTGCCCAAACCCGCCCCATTTCCATTTACCAAGGAACCTTACGGGTCGCCACCGCCAGCGCTGCCTGGGCCCAAAACCTCACCTTTGAGCGGCGACGCATTTTAATAAAACTCAACACTTTGTTGACAATCCCTGTGGAGGACATTCGCTTCACGCCGGGTCAATGGCAACAGTCTCCAAAGCTGCGCACGGCTACCCAACCCTCAATCAACCCATGGGCAGATCATCCGAGCCAGATCCCCGTGGTGCCGCCGCGCCTTCCTACCCCCAGCGTTGCCCCTCAAACCGCCTTCCAGCATTGGGCGACTGTGATGCGGGCTCGCAGCCAGTCCCTGCCCCTGTGTCCCCACTGTCATGCTCCCTGCCCCCCCGGTGAGCTAGAGCGTTGGGGTCGCTGTTCCCTGTGTGCGGCGAAGCAATGGTAGTTTTCCCCCTGCTCCCAATGATGTTGTCCCAGCTATCCCTCTGCCATGCCTGAAGCCATGTCAACTGCCTTCTGGGCCGCGATCGCCCAGTTCAATCGGGGTGAGTTTTACGATTGCCACGACACCCTAGAAGCCCTCTGGGTGGAGTCCAGTGATCCCCTGCGGCGGTTTTACCAGGGGCTGCTACAAATTGCCGTTGCCTGCTACCACCTATCGAATCAAAATCTTCGCGGGGCGGCAATTTTACTCGGAGAAGGACTCCAGCGCCTCCAGAGCTATCCCTCCGATTATGGTGGCATTGATCTGGAACAACTGCTGGGAGACACTGCGGGACTGCTGGCTCAGATTCAAGCCCAGCTAGCCAACTCCGATAGCCCCCCAGTAGCACCGAACTCCCAGCTGCAACTCCCTCAGATCACTCGGGTTAAGCCCTTCTCCCCCTGAGATCTCCCTAGTTTGAATTAAGCTGAGAAGCAGAGGTTCACGGTTTTTACCCATGTTTGATGCCCTTGCAGAACGCCTAGAGACAGCTTGGAAAAAGCTCCGGGGTCAGGATCGGATTACAGAATCCAATATTCAAGATGCCCTGCGAGAGGTACGGCGTGCCCTTCTGGAGGCAGATGTCAATCTCCAGGTGGTGAAGGATTTTGTTGCGGACATTCAGACCAAAGCCCTGGGAGCAGATGTGACGGCGGGGGTACGCCCGGATCAGCAGTTCATCAAGATTGTTCACGACGAGCTGGTGCAGGTGATGGGGGAGAGCAACAGTCCCCTGGCGATCGCCGAGACAGCCCCCACCGTGATCTTGATGGCGGGCTTACAGGGAACGGGGAAAACCACGGCGGCAGCGAAGCTAGCACTGCACCTGCGGAAGCAGAATTTCACCACTCTGCTGGTGGCCACTGATATCTATCGTCCAGCGGCGATTGATCAATTGATCACCCTGGGGAAACAGATTGATGTCCCGGTGTTTGAACTGGGTACGGAGGTGAATCCAGTGGAAATCGCCCGTCAGGGGGTCGATCACGCCAGAACCCTGGGGGTGGATACCGTGATTGTTGATACCGCTGGTCGGCTGCAAATTGATCAGGCGATGATGGCAGAATTAGCGGCCATGAAGACCACCATTCAACCCCATGAAACCCTACTGGTGGTAGATGCAATGACCGGGCAGGAGGCGGCCAACCTCACCCGTACCTTCCATGAACAGATTGGGGTGACGGGGGCGATTCTCACCAAGATGGATGGCGATACGCGGGGCGGGGCAGCTCTCTCGGTGCGACAGATTTCTGGACAACCAATTAAATTTGTTGGCGTCGGGGAAAAAGTTGAGGCGTTACAACCCTTCTATCCCGATCGCATGGCCTCTCGCATTCTGGGAATGGGAGATGTCCTCACCCTGGTGGAAAAGGCTCAGGAATCCGTCGATCTGGCCGATGCCGAGAAACTTCAGGAAAAAATCCTTACGGCGCAATTTGACTTCACCGATTTTCTCAAACAGATGCGGCTGCTGAAGAACATGGGTTCCTTGGGAGGGCTACTGAAAATGATTCCCGGCATGGGCAAACTGTCAGATGAGCAGCTCAGCCAAGGGGAAACCCAGCTAAAGCGGGCCGAGGCGATGATTAGCTCCATGACCCAAGAAGAACGGCGCAATCCCGATCTGCTGTCCGCCTCTCCCAGTCGGCGGCGGCGAATTGCCAGAGGTTCGGGCTATCGGGATGCTGATGTTGGCAAACTCGTGAGTGACTTTCAAAAGATGCGATCGCTGATGCAACAGATGGGACAGGGTGGCTTTGCCGGCATCCCAGGAATGCCGGGTATGACAGGGGGACCTTGGGGGGGTCGCCCTTTGGGGGGGGCGGACAAGCACCCCAATCGGGTTGCGGGGCTATGCCGGAGGAGCCAACCCAGCGAAGAAAAAGAAAGAGAAGAGAAAAAAAGGCTTCGGTTCTTTGTAACTAGTCGGAGTCGAGATGGGCATCCCATGGACTACAGAACAGGTGTTAGCCCTAGCACCAGACCCAGCCTCTGCCAAAACTGGCCGGGGATTGGCGACCCTGGGGAAATGGTTATCCCTGGGAAGTTGGGAATCGGTTCTCTGGGGAGAGTGTCAGGGCAGCGGTAAGGATCCCTATCAAACCCAGATTGAGTTGGGTGAACCAGCATTTCGCTGTAGTTGCCCCAGTCGTAAATTTCCCTGTAAGCATGGGTTGGGCTTACTGTTGCTCCTGGCCGAACAATCCAGTGCGATCGCAGCGACAGATCCACCGGAGTGGGTAGCAGCATGGTTAGCCAGCCGATCGCAACGGGCAGAAAAACAGGCAGAAAAACGGGTTCAGGAACAGGTGGCAGATCCGACTGCCCAGGCAAAACGAGTAGCGGAGCGCCAACGTAAGGTGCACCAGGGCTTGCAAGACCTGCGGCGGTGGCTAGAAGACCGAGTGCGCCAGGGCTTGGCTACCATGCCCCAGGAGTCGTACCAGGTTTGGGATACGATCGCCGCTCGGATGGTCGATGCCCAGGCTCCCGGATTAGCCCGACAGCTGCGGGATTTAGCGGGTATTGCCCAGTCGGGACAGGGCTGGATCGATCGCTGCCTAGAACAGTTGGGACGAATTTACCTCTTGATTGAGGGGTTTGAGCGCCTGGAAACCCTCTCCCCTGAAGTCCAGGCCGATCTACGGACTCAAATCGGTTGGTCCCTCAATCAGGAGGAGGTGTTAGCTGGGACAGCCCACCCCGATCTCTGGTTGGTGGTCGGGCAGCGTTTGGAGGAAGAAGACCGCCTCAAGATCCGCCGCACCTGGCTCTTGGGCTTAGGCAGCAGTCGCTTTGCCCTCCTCT
>NZ_JJML01000087.1:0-2500 GCF_000775285.1 Neosynechococcus sphagnicola sy1
AATTAAAGGTCGAAAACGGTTTATGACGGTCGATACCCTGGGATTGCTGTTGCGGGTCTTGGTGACTGCCGCGAGTGTACCCGAACGAGAGGGGGCTAAACAGGTACTCCAACAGGTGAAACAGATGGGTCAAGGGGTATCGCGACTGCATACGATTTGGGCCGATGGCGGTTTTGACGGTAATCCATTCCTGATGTGGGTGATGGATGTTTGTCGGTGGATTGTGGAGGTTGTGCTGCGACCAGAGCAAACCAAAGGGTTCGTATTGCTGAAAAAAAGGTGGGTTGTTGAACGAACATTTGGCTGGCTCATGGGGTACCGTCGATTGGTTCGAGACTATGAGTTATGGCCAGAAACTTCGGAGACATTTATTTACCTGGCCATGATACGAATCATGGTGAGGCAGTTAGCATAAAATCTGACCCAAAAAAACTTTTAAAACATCCTCTTACACCATCAGCAACACGAAGCCGATGTTGTCGCTTGGCAGCAGACCCTTTGCGATCTAATTAGTTTCATGCTACGGCACGGAATGCCGATGGAGCGACTAAATCCTCGACCTGATTTTCAGACAGAAAACAAGCAAGCTCGCAATGCAGAGGAAGCGCTATTAGCAGTTCTCAATGCCTGTGCCCAGTTAACTCAAGAACTTTCAAAAATTGAATGGCCTTCACTGGATTCCTTTGGCACCTGGTTTTCCAGGCTGCAAGGACAACGAGTAGATGCAAATGTTTTTTGCCTAGACTGCTTAAGTTTTTTGCAGTTGCAGGGCTGCATTCTTATCTCCAAAGACTTCTCCCAAGCGAATCTTTTCAAGGCGAATCTTGCAGGGGCGATTCTTGTGTGGGCGAATCTTTTAGGGGCGAATCTTGAAAGGGCGGATCTTGCAGGGGCGAATCTTTTAGGGGCGAATCTTGCAGGGGCGAATCTTTTCGAGGCGAATCTTTTAGGGGCGAATCTTTTAGAGGCGAATCTTTTCAAGGCGGATCTTGCAGGGGCGGATCTTGCAGGGGCGAATCTTTTAGGGGCGAATCTTGCAGGGGCGAATCTTGCAGGGGCGGATCTTGCAGGGGCGGATCTTGAATGGGCGAATCTTCAAGAGGCGAATCTTGAAAGGGCGAATCTTGAAAGGGCGAATCTTCAAGAGGCGATTCTTCAAGGGGCAAATTTGAAGGGGACGATCCTTGAGGGCATGGTGATAATTAGCTCTGATGACGAAGTGCGATCGCCCAGCGAACTGCCTGATCAGGGCTAGGAAATTCAATCAAAAAAGCGTCCCCGATCGTCTTAATTTCCCGTCCCCTATATTGTGGCAGCAAGTCTCTTACTCTTTCAAAATCGGGGGTTTTGAACTTCCCGCAAATAACAGGTATCCGGGTTCTCAGGCTCCCTTCCATGCAAAACCGATTGCAGCCTTGTGGAATCAACCAGATCGGTAAAGGCGATCGTAATTTCTGCGGAAGAGTCTGACTCGCTGGCTATGCCTTGTACATCCTGATCACCTGCTTCGGCTGGGTCAGCAGCACTGGCCTCCATCACCTGCGCGTAGTCTAAGTCAAGTGCCGCGAGAATTTTGTGAGCGCTGCTTTCTTCAACGGAACCGTTCAAAAAGCGTTTGACCGTTTCCACGGAGACCCCTGACTGCTCCGCAAGGACATTATTACTCCAGCCTCGCTTATCCTGATCCCGAGGATGGGGAAGCTCAGCCATTCGCCTCCTAACCAACCTCTGTCCTTCCGGTGTGGCCTTCACACCTCGTTGCTTTCGAGCCTGATTAGGCATGACGAGCTACCAGATTTACCATTGGCCTGATTATAACCAGCACTCTGGCGCGATCTCTCAGTCAGAAAGGGTCACTTTGGCTCACTTATTTTCTGACCCTTTCTGCTCCTGACAGACCCATACCGGGTTAAGGATGATATCCATAGTTTGAAGTTTTTGAAATGGATCTCCAGGGGGTTAGCAATGAGATTTATTCAAGGGATTGTGCCACTGCTAATTCTTTTGTCTACCTTGACGACCGTTGCAAATTTCATCCTCAATCTTTCTCGATCTCCTCAAGCGATCGATCCAACGAATCATCCTCAGTCAGTATCTCCTTCGCTGAATCTAAATGAGTCAGCTGCAACTTTTGAGAAGTCAAACTTGTTGCGTTGAGGCAAAACGCTGAAGCCCTTATTTTTGGCTCTTGTCGGACTTACGCACTGAATGCTTGAAACTCTGTTCCTCCCTTGTCCCGGCCCTTTGCGCCCCTAGGGTAGCAAAAAGGGGTAGCTCCCACAGACCATCATTTTCTGAATAGTTTAATGGCATGAAGTTGAACACAGGATTGATAACCGAACCCCCGGCTGTCGCCCTCCCCTTTATTAAGGGGGACTACAGGGGGTATTTCCTATGAATGGGCCCAGACACTTAGGGTTAGCCGCGAAAAGCACAAGGTTAGGGGGCTAACTGCCTAAGTCCTGTCTTATTCCCCCCATTCAAATAGGTTTTAAGGAGG
>NZ_JJML01000088.1 GCF_000775285.1 Neosynechococcus sphagnicola sy1
GTGAAGCGAACCATGAAAATCGACATCATAATTGTCTACATTCAGCGGTATCGAAATGGACATGAGGTTCAGTTTTGTTCCGCCGCTTACTGGTATTCATCTTGCTGCGCTGACCCCAGCAAAACATACTGTTCGAGTTATTCACCAGCAGGTTGAGACTGTAAACCTCGATAGCGACGCGGACGTAATCGTTCTCTCCTTCTTCAGTGGTTTTGCACCAGAAGCGTACCGTTTAGCAACTGAATACCGAAAACGCAGCAAGATCACGATCGCGGGTGGTCCTCATGTGACCTTTGCCCCAGAGGAAGCCCTAAGATTTGTCGATAGCATTGTTATTGGAGAAGGAGAGTCAGTCTGGGAGCAGATCTTCCAAGATATTGAACAAGATACTCTCCAGCCACGATACATTGGCGAAGCAATTCCCCTCACCCATATACCGACTCCTCGGTATGATCTTCTCCCCTCACAATATTTCATTCGGCGGGTTGTCCAAGCCACTAGAGGGTGTCCCTTTACCTGCTCTTTCTGCACTGTTCCCGTTCTGAATCCGGGCTTTCGTACTCGCCCTGTTGAGGCGGTTCTGAACGATATCCGCTATAACGAATTCAAGTGGTGGTGGCAACGAAAGACCGTCTGGTTCTGGGATGACAATCTGACGGCAAATAGACCTTATATCAAGGAACTTCTGCGCCAGATGATACCTCTGCGGAAGTGGTGGTTGACCCAAGCGAGTATGGACATCACTAAGGATGACGATCTGTTAGATTTGATGCGCGACTCTGGTTGCATCGGAATTTTTTTCGGGATTGAGTCATTTGGGAAGGAGTCCTTGGAGGATGCGGGAAAACGTCAAAACAAAGTAGCAGAGTATCAAAGTAAAATTAAAAAACTGCACGATCGCGGGATTGGCGTGATGGCTGGTTTTATTTCCGGTTTGGATGGAGATACCCCGGAGAGCATCCGAGACATGGCTAACCAACTGGAGGGAATTGGTGTCGATGTGCCATTTCTGAGCATTCTTACTCCCTTCAAAGGCACACGTTCGTACTCGAAGATGATGGATGCAGATCGGTTGCGTTCGAATTTAGGGTGGGAGTTTTACAATGGCTATAATGTTACATTTGTGCCTAGTAAAATGAACCCCCGCAGAGCTTTTACAAGCGCACCGAGATTTGTGGAGATCAGCTTTCAGCCTGCGAGCAATTTTTCGTAGGATCGGTAGATCCTTATTTACTTTGCGCGGGGGTGCAATGATGATGTGTGGCATCATGAATCTGTTCTACGGGCTAAAAGCTCTCACAAATAATAAACCGATTAGCTTCGAGGGAACAGATAACTATAAATCGATTCGCGAAACCGTCGATTCGATTCCGCACAGTCGCCAGAAGGTTGAGTCGATGTAGTTAAAGAGGCTGAATAGGAGGATTTTGCCGATATATCCTCGTTTTGCTTGCCTGAGCAGTTTGTAGAAAAATAAGCGATGGTTTTAATCGGCGTTTCGCTGGTGCCGCCTTCAATCCAGAAGCATAAAGTGTTTTTGTTCAACCCCTGTTCATTCCGGTAGCAAGTGCAGCATAACATTGCGCTGAACCGGAACGGAATATAGAACATTTGTTTGGTTGCAAAAGTTGCTGCCGCCCGGTTAGATTAAACGTTAGACCGCTGATTTTCGATGAAAATGTAGCGAGAGTCTACTTTTAAGCTTTATCAAAGATTACCCTTAGAGGACGTTTTAAAAGGGTAGGCTTTAGCCTCAAATACAACTCAGAGGCGCGATCGCAAACCCTGTAACCCTGATTCTCTCGTATTAACTTCTAAGTAGCTAGGGTGGTGAAACACACCCTGAATGACTTTTAAAACATCCTCTTAGAGAAAAAAGCCCAGATGCAGACCCTAGCTGAACAAGAAGCATGGGAACGAGCCTATTACACATTGGAACTGCAAGGTGGTGAAGCAGCACTTCCTTTTTTGCAGGATGTGTTAAAAATTAAACCAGATCATGCAGAAGCAAACTATGCGATTGGGCAAGGTTTTTTTTACAAAAGGCTGATGAATCAGGCATTGCCTATGTCGAAAAAGCCATAGCACAAAGGATGGATTGGGTTATAAACGGCTGTGAGTTAGTTTATGGTTTTTTCTGGCGACAAGGTCAAACCGAGGAGGCTCAGAGATATCGCAAACGAGCAGAGGAACATTATCAACTTTTACTAAAAGCACAACAGGAAAGAGCTAGGGGTGGTGATGAAGATAGAT
This sequence comes from Neosynechococcus sphagnicola sy1, assembly GCF_000775285.1. Lineage (NCBI taxonomy): Bacteria > Bacillati > Cyanobacteriota > Cyanophyceae > Neosynechococcales > Neosynechococcaceae > Neosynechococcus > Neosynechococcus sphagnicola. The sequence continues at coordinate 2,254 of NZ_JJML01000088.1, forward strand.
TTAAATCTCACACTCTGAAAGTATCAGAGGTAAATGAACTGAAACAGCAGTTAGCTTCCCATCCGCAGGTTAAACAAGCTTATTTGGTAGAGAAAGTAGTGGCATACTTCCCTGAAGAACGTTTTTGTGTTCTAGGTATTTTTCGTAAACAAGGTTTGCTTGAAAGTTCGGATGCAGCTCAAAAGTTAATCAACTTGCTCGTTACAGATTTGCAGTTTCCTACTCAAGCTTATATCATCATTTTGAACCACAGCCGTTCTGGTAAGCTCAAGAAAAAGATTTGTCAGATTGATCAGTCTTTAATTTTTCGGCGTTAGTGCCATGAGTTTTCAAAATTAAAGCTCAATCCTTGCGGTCTAACAACCCTGCTGGAGCGGACTAGCAAAAGATCTTGGTTGTGTTACAAAGGCTGTTTGCAGGCGCTCAGCAGGAGCGTTAGCTGGCTTCGGTTACGGGTTGTGGCAGTAGTTTGAAACTTACTCGTTGGTGTTCAAGATACTGTTGTAATATTGTTTCTTTTACACGCACGGAGTTTGCAATGATCCGACCAATCACGCCAGACGATACAGTTGAGATGATTAACTTAGCTAAGTCGATCGGGCTTTTCTCGCCTGATGAACATTAAACTTTTCTATGGTTATTTCTAGAGGCAAGTCTATTCTGGAGTATTTATTTGATGAAGAGTATGTGTTCAGGACTTCGCTACAGAATCATTTTTAGGATACTATTAATAATTTAATTGAGTTCATCGTACAAGCAGGCTTGTCCAAAGCCAGCCATCTAAATACTAGCTAGAGTCCAGGGTATCTCTAGCATCTTATGAAGAATTACTTTTTTGAGTCCCGATCAAAGAAAATCCCTCATGAACCGACGACTGACTCATTTCTGCTCATTCACCCTGCTCACGATCGCGGTTATCATCGCCAGCAGCAGTGCCGTTAATGGCGCGACCCCTAATCGTGCCAAATTTGGTCCAGCCTGGAAAACCGTTGACTGCAAAACCTTTAACGTGCCTGCCGCCGTTGCTGCCCAGGCGGATTGTGGCTACGTCACCGTCCCCGAACAGCACGCCCAACCCCAGGGACGCACTATCCAACTGGCGGTCGTGCGCACTCGCAGCACCGGCAAAACGCCTGCTGCCGATCCCCTCTTTGTCGAACAGGGTGGTCCTGGCGGATCAAGCATCCACGACATCGCCGATGGAGCCTTGCCGGTATTTCCCGAACTCCAGGCTTTGTTAAAGAGCCGCGATTTGATCTTCGTAGAGGAGCGGGGGACACGGTATTCCAAACCTAACCTGTCCTGTCCAGAGATCAATGCTCACTATATTGCCGTGGCGAAAGGGGAGAAAGCGTACACTGATCCAGGCTGGATCAAGGTGTGTAACGATCGCCTCAAGCAGCAGGGGATTAATCCCAACGCCTTTAATACCCGCGAAAATGCGGCTGATATTTACTTTGTGGCAGAGACCTTAGGCTACCCGCAATTTAATTACTATGGCGTTTCCTACGGCACGTTGTTGGGGCAATATGTCATCGCCCAGGCGGACAAGCACAAGGCGAAACTGCGCAGCGTGATCCTGGATGGCGTGGTCCGACCGGATATTGATTTTAATCTGGCATCGGGCCACACCATTAGCTATGCCTTGCGAAATCTGTTTCATGCCTGCGCCCAAGATCAACCATGCAACCAGGCCTATCCCAACCTGGAGCAGAAATTTCTGGCGATCGTCGATCAACTCAACCAGAAACCGGTTCCCCTGACCCTGACCATTCCCTCCAGCAAAAAAACATTCGTGACCCAACTCGATGGCAATGCCTTTATCATTGGTATCGAATCTTATTTAGCCCGACCCTATTCCGGTGAAAGTGCCCGTGGTACTTCTCTACCCAAGTTCATCCAGGCAGCGAGCCAGGGCAACTTTGGTTGGATTGCAGAAAAACTTTCAGCGAATCTGGAACCTACCGAGGCGAGGGAGATGTATCACACTGTCCTCTGTGTCAGGGCGAAATCGATTCAAGTTACGCCCTCCCAGGTGCTGCCGCCGCCCTATCCGCAACTCATTCCCGTGGGCATCCGCGAAGCCGAAGCGGTGACGAAAGCCTGTGACGTTCTCCAGGTCGAGCTGAAACCACCCTTTGTCTACGAAAATCCGGAGATTCCCACCCTGGTGTTGAATGGCTCTTACGACCCGGTCACGCCCCAGCCCTATGGGGAAGCCGTGGCAAAGAACTTAAAAACCGCCTATGTTTACACCTTCCCCGGTGTCGGGCATGGGTCGTTATTTGCGCCGCGGGGTATGCCTGCGGAAGCTTGTGTGACTCAAATTGCCGCCGACTTTTTGGCTAACCCGAAGCAACCGCCCAACAGCAGTTGTCTCACCCAAATTAAGCCTGCGTTTGTCGTTGAGTAATCGTTTGTCTTGAGCTGGTGATCGCTGATCGTCTAGGTTGAGTTGAGGCATGAAACTCAGCGCCCACAGACTTTAAGTAAGCACCAAGCAATAGTTACTCACAGATAGAGGCGCAGCTAACAACGCCCATGCACACCGACCGCCGAAAGTTGTCGGTTATATCATAAAGGTTGTCTGCGGCGGGTGATGGGCAACGTTCGACTGCTGGTTCCTCAGTAGGGCAACAAGTCGAGAATTAGCTAGTACGTGAGGGCAGAAATACACCTACCGTTCTTGATGGACGCTCAGGCGATAGAACTGTCCAACCAAAGAGTAGCTGAACTTACGCCCAAGGCTACTAGTGGGCATCTCTTATCTTAAGTTCATCTTTATATAAGCAGAAGTTTGAACATATAAACTTACACCACAGATGCTAAAACCATAGAATGTAGTATGTAGGCTGCAATAACTTTTCCCATAATTTAATGTCTGTAAAGGACTCTTGGTGGTTCTTCATTGGTCTCTATGGGCTAGCGTTAACTGATGACACCTGGACTTCAGAGAAAATGCTTTTTGGCGATGCAACGATTGCACCCGCTAATACAGGAGTGTTTCTAGAAAATTCACACAGTGATGAATCTTCTCGTATTGGAATTGAAGCAATGATGGGCACTCGCCCTTGGCGAGAAATCCTAGATATGTCTTCTATACCATTTGGGAATCTTATTCAACAGCCTGTTCCCAATTCATTTATTGTGGTTCGGCGAAACAAAAATCCAAAGAAATTGACAGAGGTTACTGATTCAGCTTTATCCAGGGCGAGAGAAATTGCTGCAATGCTCACTATTGCAAGAAGTCATGGTTCTTTGTCAATAGATGGCTTTATGGATGTATCAGGACTCGATCGTACTCCCACTATTGGTCTTATTCCATATTCGTGGTTGGATGGTGCAACTGGACAGGTAGTGGCACAGCAGCGAGTTTATAGTGCTCGTTGGCTTCGCATTAATCCAGACACACTTTCAATACAGCAATTGATCTCGTCTCTTGAACAGGGAAGTGACTTACCAACTACTAATAATAGAGCTTGGTCAATTTACGGTGAAGAGCAGTTCATCGCAACGATGAAAAACTGCAAACGCTCATCGGCTCAGCAAAGGTTAGTTCGTGCAGCATTGCACCTATATGATGCACATCATTCTTCCACACCTGAGCAAAGACTGACTCAAGCTGTAACAAGCCTTGAAATGCTGTTTTCTGGTACAACTAATTTCTCAAAACTGACACAACGTTTGAGGTCTTTACTTCCTTTAGATTCAACCAGTCATGACAGAATTGATCTTGTCATGAAGTTGCGTCATGGCTATATTCACAACGGTGATAAGGTTAATCCTCCTGCTGGTGATCTTGCTCTTGGTCTTGCTTCAATGGCAATGTACTGCTTTGGTGAAGCCGTATTATCTTTCATCAGCGTTGAAACACTTGAAGATAGGCTTGACTTAATTGCATCAGTTCAACAATCAACTAGTCTTACTGAAGAAAACCGCCAAATGTTACTGAGTAACATCGGAGATATTGCACCAATAACAAAAGAGCAATGGCTCAAGCTAAGGTCAGTAAATGGTAGTGAATAACTGTGGAGGGCACAAATAATTGAATTGCCTAATGCTCGCAGTCGAACAATTCTGGTGCAGCGGATTGACCCAAGCCGATTGGTTGGGCTGCAAAGTTCCTAACAACCGCTGACCAGAAACGTTATGCCCCAGCAACCACCCCCAAGAGTACTAAGAGGACGTTTTAAAAGGGTAGGCTTTAGCCTCAAATACAACTCAGAGGCGCGATCGCAAACCCTGTAACCCTGATTCTCTCGTATTAGCTTCTAAGTAGCTAGGGTGGTGAAACACACCCTGAATGACTTTTAAAACATCCTCTAAGTTGGGTATGATTAATTTAAGTGCCAAGGAAATGAGATGGGTAGGCGCAAGCGATCAATGACTGTGAACTACATTGTTTTTGTGGTGATTGGTGTTTTGCTAATTATCGGCGGAATTTGGTGGTGGGTCGATAGCAACCCCGCCTACGCCAATCAGCCAATTATTGTGGGGCAAGGACTGGGGCAAGTGCAGCTTAAAGCGACAACTTATGCGGAAGTACAGCGCATTGTAGGTAAAAAGTTTATAGAAATCAACGGCGGTGTTGGGGAAATTTCCAGCCAAAATTCCGTGCAGAAATTCACAGACCTGGGTTTGGAATATAAACAAATCGGTCTGACATTTGGTTTTCGCTCTTTTGCCAGTGATGGAATAGCTAAAGAATCTCTCAAATTGCGATCTATAGGTATAGGATGCGTGAAGCGAGGTTCGGGCTGCGTTTTTTCAGGCAAAACTAACAAGGGGATTGGGTTAGGCAGTACATTAAAAGAGGTGCGTGAAGCCTATGGCGACAGCTATAACCCTTATATCTCCTGGAGAATTATCAAGCCAGAAGGTATTAGTCTTTCTGCTTTTGAAGTTCCTGATAGAAAGGGTTATGGTTCTCAAGATGCAGATAAAATAGATGGAATTATCATTTTTGATCCCGCTGATCTTGAAGAATTTAGGTAGAGCGATCGCCCCCTAAATCCACATATTTTTTTCGCAAATATCCATTAAATATTTAGCAAAAAATCATTGTTACTCTGCATTCCTCTATATTGGATGCGGAGAGCTTAGCGATGCGATCTCCATTACAACAACGGTAATATGCGGCGGCGGTGCGTATGGGGAGATCTAACGAATAGTCATAACAAATCGTTGCACCTGACTTGGTAAAGTGATCTGTGGTGAGCTGAAACTACCCAGAGCAGGTGAACTCAACCGTTAGCCCTCAAGTCCTCGGCTGGGACTGTGCATGAGGCTTATCTGTTAGTGGCAAAGCAAAATTGCTCTCAAATCAATCCAAAGCAGCCGTTTTAGACAATCCAAGACAAACCAAGGTAATAGAGTTTGGCTCCTGGTAGTATGTACGGATGTGCATACTATAATTTAGATGGCTTACCAATGGAATAGAGACAAGGCAACAGCTAATCTTCGCAAGCATGGTATCGACTTTGCTGATGCAGTATCTGTTTTCTCCGATGATCTGGCAATTACCATTCCAGACGAGCGGTTTGATGAAGAACGGTTTGTCACAATTGGTGTTGATGCATTTGGAAGGATTTTGGTGGTTGTCTACACGATGCGGGACGACGAGATTCGGGTCATCTCTGCCCGCAAAGCAACTCGGCAAGAACGACAGCAGTATGAAGAAGGGTAATTATGGAAGCTGAATACGATTTTAGTCATGGTAAGCGAGGGGCGATCGACCCCACACCAGCAGGCAAAACTCGGATCACGATTCGGTTAGATGACGAGATTTTAGAATGGTTTCGTGAACAAGCTCATCGTGCAAGCGGAGGAAATTATCAAACGATGATTAACGAAGCTTTGCGTCAGCATATTCAGCAAAGTCACGAACCGTTAGAGGAGACGTTACGCAGAGTTGTTCGTGAAGAACTTGAGCGTATTGAGCTATGAGGTGCTTGCTGAGGGCTAACACGTCACGGCAGCGGACGGACGAAAGCTGCTGGTGCTGAGTTCAAGGTTATCTGCCGCCGCTGATTTGAGCCGTTAGACCTCCAATATAATGAAATCGTTTTTCAAAACGTAGTTTTATGGCTTTTAGCGAAAAGACAAAACTGATCGCAAAACATAAGTCGGCATTTAGATGCTGTCTCTGCCATAAGCCCTTTGTGGAGATCCACCACATTACTCCTCAAGCAGAGGGTGGAGCATACAAACTAGATAATGCTGCTCCTTTGTGTTCTTCTTGTCATGATCTTTATGGAGGTAATCCAGAGAAGAGAAAGACGATTCGGCAGATGAGGGATTATTGGTGGGATTTGATTGAGAAGAGACGCAAAAATCTTACAGAAACACTTTACATAGACAAATTCTGCGAAGTTTCAACAGATAAAAACTGGGAAGGAGTACTTCGGTCAAAAGGAATTGTGATCTATCATGCAGTATTTGAAGAGGAAGGTTTTGAGGATAGTGTTGGGCATATTCACAGATTGCTCAAAAGTGCTCAGGACAATACTCCCAATCAGAAAAGATTTCTCTTCCTTGATATAGATGGTCATAGAAATAAGAATGGGGGATTTGATCATGATATGTACGAACTCCAACGACATTTTCTGTTGGGTTTTCTAGCTCCGTACTTTACTGAGATCTATATGCCTTTAGGGGTTATTAAAAATGAGAAGGTACAGAGGAATGATGTTCCAGAAAGAATTGAGATTTTTGAAGACTTAAATCAGGAATATATCAATGACGCAATTGATAAAGGTGTATCTAGTATTTGGGTCGCAGATAAAGATAAATTGATGACATTTGAATAATGTTGATTGAAAGAGATCTAACAATCCCGTTGCACACCGACCGTATTGAGATCTTTTGTTGAGTTCGAGAGGTTACTAGCGGCGGGTGAACGGGGTCGTTAGGCACCACGAGGAGTATTCCAATGAAGATCACTCGGAACCTAGCTATTCAAACTGCTTGCGACATCGGACTCCCCCCTTTCGTGCAGGCTCTAGTCCAGGGTGAGCCCCTCCCCGCTGACCTTCGATCCTACTTTGGCGTGCCGGAGGAGTTCTTTCAGCTCTCTGAAGCCGAGCAGGAGGTCTATGGTCAGGGCCTTCTCGTTCCACTCTGGGACGACTCGAACTTTGACTCTATAGCGGCATACCACGTTCCTTCTCAGCAGTTCGTACGGTTCTCCCCCGAAGCACCAATCGGGGCTACGGCCATCATCCCGGTGAACTGGCAGCAACTCCTGCTCGACGATTTCATTCGCCTTCACGAAGCAGGTCGATCACCCGAGAGACTCCACGAACTAGCAGGCCTCTTCGGATTTAACCACGTGGACGACGTCTTGCGGGGGTACAGTTCTGGGACGCAACGAACACCACAGGAGTATTGCGCCTGGCATGACGCTCTTCTCATACGTCTCGGCAATGGTGCCTAACCCGGCGTTGCAGCGGACTCGCTTCGCTCGCCGCTGAACTTTATTCGTTATGCAGCTAGAGTATTTGGGAAGACTTGATCGAAGCACTTACTTCTTTGTATTTATGCAGGCTGAAGCACTAGAGGACTTAATTCGTCAGCATGGTGAAGCTGCTAGATCATATGAACATGACGCAGTTCAGATTGGCGAAACGTATATGATTCAAAACTTTGGTTTTGATGTATCGATGCAGACTGCTTTGGATGAACTATTAGAGCATCGAAGACTGGAGAATTATGGTTTAGTTGATGTTCGTGTCTTTGCAATTCCCGAAGGCTTTACGCTTTTCCCTGGCAAGGAAATTACAGAAGCAGAAGAAGAGGAGTATGCAGCGATTGATGACTTAGTTCAACTTTGTCAAGAACTCTATCCAGATGATTATCCTTACTATTCCTTACCCGAATGGTGGACTGAAGCGGATGTGCGCAAGGCATCTCAAATAATGGATGCGTTGGACTTTGCAATTCATATGCAAAGAGCGTTTCGTTTGAAAGAGGAAGAGGAAGAAACATTAAAAACATGGCTTGGAGCGATACAATCTCAGATAGGTGATGAGATCACACGCTACGATCTGGAGGATAACAACAACGAAAACTGCGCCTTCTATCCAATTATTTTCGTTGGTGATCGTTGCCTTATTCTAGTTGCATGGAGAGTGGCTCTTTAATGGTGGTCGCTGCATAACAAGTCGATGAAGCGGACGGTTGAGAGGTCTTAGTAGAGTTGCCACAGCCAGCTGCTGCCGATTATCTTGGTCGTTATACAGCCTCTTTTATCTAGGTTAAGATCTTGTTCTGAGTAAGAGGATGTTTTAAAAGGGTCGTCTTGAGCCTCAAATACGACTCAGTGGTGCAATCTAAAATCCATAAACCCTGATTCTGTCGTAGCGGTCTCTAGGTGGTCTGAGTGGTTGGATACACCCAGGAAGACTTTTAAAACATCCTCTAATATACAAAGTGAGAGAATTGTATTTCATGCAAGTAGAAGAAATGCTTAAGCGATACGCTAATGGGGAGAGGGACTTTTCTGGAGCTAATCTTTCGAGCGCTAATTTAGAGCAAGCGAACCTCACGGGCATCAATTTGAAAGAATCTAATCTAAGCAATGCAAATCTATCTGGTGCTTGTTTACTCGATGCAGATTTAAGCAAAAGCAATTTAGAAGGAGCGAACTTATCATATACAAGTTTCCACCGTGCTAACCTCAGAGGCGCTAACCTCATGGGAGCTGAAATGTTTGATACAACACTTAGCTTTGTTGACTTTACTCAAGCCAACCTCAGAAATGCTAAGTCCTTTCAAGTAAGCCCCAGAAGTCATGATCAAGGAACCGTTTTTGAAAATACGATCATGCCGGATGGTGCATTAGAAACCTGTTATTGGGTTTAATAAACGCCGTATAACAATCCCGTTGCACACCGACCGCATTAAGTTGGTTGGTGAGTTCGAGAGGGTACTAGCGGCGGGTGAACGGAGTCGTTATGCTCCCTGCGATTTGCAGATAGCTAACGGGGCTGTGCTTAGAGATTGTGGGTGGGATTTATAGACTCTACGCGCTGATATCATCAAAAGGGCGATCGCTGGTCGTAGAGATTTATAGGCTTTACGGCTTGAAATCGTCAAAGAGCGATCGCTAGTGGTAGAAATTTAGGTAGTAATGAATAGTAATGGTTAAGCACGAAGTGAGGCATTGTAATGATGCACAAAGTACCAAATCGCCCCCGTTGTTACGTCCAATGTTGAATGGTTTGCAATAGCATTTGTTTTTTTACATATTCGTTGTGGTTACCGTTTAATCACCAGAGCGATGCCGCTCAGGACTGCAACGGTTGCGATCCCTAACTTTTGAGCGGCGCGATCGCGATCGCTTGAACCCAGCACCACCTGATATCCCAAGTCGGCAAATAGCATAGCCAGACGGACTCCCATGCTGCCTAGTAGGTAGACAGCCTTTTCAAGCTTGGCAATTTGAATTGATTTCGGTTTGGTAGACTGAAGGCATTGATCGGGCTAAGTTGACCTATGACCATTGCGATTGACCAATCAATACAACAAAAGCCACTCAGTTTTGACGAGTTTCTCGCCCGTTATGGTGGCGATAACCGCTATGAACTGATCGATGGAGAGGTATTCGATTTGGAACCAACCGGCCCCCATGAAGAAGTTGCAGCCTTCATTACCGCAAAGATCTGTGTCCAGATCGACAGAACAGGCTTACCTTGGTTTCTCCTCCAGCGGGGACTATTGCGTCCTGCTAATATTGGTATAACAGCCTTTCGACCTGATGTTGCAGTTGTTGATCGAGATGAACTTACCAAAGAACCGCTTTGGTCTGACCAGTCGATCCTGACATTGGGCAGTTCGATTAAATTTGTGGCGGAAGTTGTGAGTAGCAACTGGCAAAATGATTATGCCCGCAAGATCGAAGACTATGCGGTTTTAGGCATTCCCGAATACTGGATTGCCGACTACGCCGCTCTGGGTGGGGTTCGACACATTGGCAAACCTAAACAGTCCACATTGTCGATCTGCATTCTGGTGGATGATGAGTATGAAATTCAGCAACTTCGGGGTGATCAGAGCATCGTCTCTCCAACCTTCCCAGATTTAAAACTAACGGCTGAACAGGTTTTGAGGGCTGGTAGGTAAAATCGCCATGATTTGACTAATCCGATGTGCGATTTATATGTGTTAATCAGCGATCGCGGCATCACCATTCAAATACAGCAGACAGAGCAAAATGCTTTTTGCTTCGCTGTTATTCCTCTGAGTAGGTAGACAGTCTTGTCAAGCTTGGCAATTTGGGTCGATCTAGTTTGAAAGAGCGATCGCCCTGAGACTCGATCCAACTGAGTCACTCCTGACCCGCAAGTTGACTGAGTAGCTTGCGATCGGCGATCGTTTCCTGGCTCATTGCAACAATCCCTCTTTCGTCGGATTTCCTGAATAAGAAACTAGCGACCCGTTGTTCCAATCCTAGTGAAGTGGCTTCCTCAACCAACAACATCAGATCAAAAACCCTGGTTGAAAGGGTCTGAATGGATACCGAGTTTCCGCGAGTTCGGCAAGCCCACGATCGCAACGACGAAATCCTCGAACGCATCTACATCGGTCGCCGCTTCAAAAACGACACGGAGCGGCTGGAGAAGTTGTTTGAACTCTATACCAAAATGACTGCTCAGCCAGCATCCTCCCAAAAGTCTGCTACACGCAAAAGAGACAAATGATGAGCAGTGCGTCGCGCTATGACCCGTTAGATACCCCACTAGATGTCCAGCGTTACAATTAGACCAGATCCTCAGAGGATAGCATCATGATTGCAGTTCCGAGTCATTCACCCAAGTTAACACCCGTTGAATATTTCGCTTGGGAAGAGCAGCAGTTATGTCGCCACGAGTATCATGAATGGCGAAGTCTATGCCATGAGTGGAGGAACCCAAAATCATAGCCGGATCGCTTTAAAGATTGCTGCTTTACTAGATAATCACTTGTCCAATGGCAGTTGTCGGGTCTTTAGAGGGTGTTTTAAAAGTCGTTTAGTGAGTAAAAAAGCTCACTCAGTGTAAGCTGCGAATATGTCGTACACAGCACTGAGAGAGCGTCATGAGTAAAGCTTACCCCAGTAATTTGTCTCAAGCCCAATTTGAACTACTCAACGACTTGATACCCGAGCCGAAATTCGGTGGTCGTCCTCGTAGCGTCGATATGTGGGATGTTCTGAACGCCATTTTCTATGTTTTGGTGGAGGGAGTGCGATGGCGAGGGTTGCCAGGGGATTTTCCGGCATGGCAAACCGTATACACCTACTTTCGTCAGTGGCGCAAAGATGGAACCTGGGTGCGGATGCACGACCGATTGCGAGAGTGTACCCGAATTGAACAGGAGCGTCATCGCAGCCCGTCGGAAGCGATTATCGACAGTCAAAGTGTCAAAAGTGCCGCTGGAGTGAGCCAATCGGTGGGCTACGATGCGGGGCAAA
>NZ_JJML01000089.1 GCF_000775285.1 Neosynechococcus sphagnicola sy1
TCTTGGTGACTGCCGCGAGTGTACCCGAACGAGAGGGGGCTAAACAGGTACTCCAACAGGTGAAACAGATGGGTCAAGGGGTATCGCGACTGCATACGATTTGGGCCGATGGCGGTTTTGACGGTAATCCATTCCTGATGTGGGTGATGGATGTTTGTCGGTGGATTGTGGAGGTTGTGCTGCGACCAGAGCAAACCAAAGGGTTCGTATTGCTGAAAAAAAGGTGGGTTGTTGAACGAACATTTGGCTGGCTCATGGGGTACCGTCGATTGGTTCGAGACTATGAGTTATGGCCAGAAACTTCGGAGACATTTATTTACCTGGCCATGATACGAATCATGGTGAGGCAGTTAGCATAAAATCTGACCCAAAAAACTTTTAAAACATCCTCTTAACTCTGATTGCAGAGTTAACCTTGTGGGAACCAATGATTACACCTATCCCGATGCCAGTATGAGCTGCGATCCTAGAGATAAAACCACAACAGAATATATTACCTATCCTTGCTTAATCGTTGAAGTTTTGTCCGAGAGTACAGAAGCTTACGACCGTGGCAACAAGTTTTTTCGCTATCGTCAGAATCCGCAATTGCAAGATTACGTCTTGGTCAGTTCCCAGGAAGCCGCGATCGATCTTTATCGCAAAGGCAGTGATGGCAGGTGGGAGATCATCAATTATCGGGCTGGAGATGTGGTGGAATTGCAATCGGTTGATTTGAGCTTCCCAATTGAGCAAGTTTATCGTGGAATTGACTTTTCGGAGGTCGCAGTTTAGATCCTTGTAACCAATCCACAAAATTCAACGCCGAAATCACTTAAAGCCAGTGCCATGACCTACACCCCCACGCAAACCCTCACTGTTGATCAATTCATTGCCCAATAGGGCGATGATTCCCGCTACGAACTTGCCGATGGAGAACTGATTGACATGGAACCAACAGGTCCCCATGAAACCGTGGGTGGTAAGCTTGCCAGCCAAATTGGGATTGCCATTACAAATGCCAAATACCCCTGGTTCATTCCCCGCACCTGCCTGATTCAACCTTTCGCAGATGTCGCCACCGCTCGTCGTCTCGACATTTTCGTTCAAGTCCCTTGGAGCCGGTAACGCCAAGCGTTAGAAGTATTTTGAGTCTCAAAAAGTATTCACACGTATTAGATGAAAAGCCCCAGTAAAAATCAAAATACTGAGTCTGCTGGCTGTCTAGCATCTATATTACTTTTTCCATTTTTTATGACTATATTCGGATGGTTTGCATTTGCCCTTGGCCCCATGAGTTGTGCTCATCCTAATAAATGTTCTCAGCTGCTAGAGAACGTCAAAGGTATTTTGTCAATAGCTATTCTTGTTGGAGGAGGCTTTGGGATTCCAATAGCAGCTGGTATTTTAGTGGATAGGGCTGTGCAAAATGGAGTTGTGAATCGATCAAATTCTAAAAAAGACAATGAATATTAAACAGAGAATATACTATAGCCATTCCCACTCCAGTGGGATACAATCATAGAGAGAAGGTAGGAGGTAAAATATTTAGAACCGATACACCTCCTTGCCATGAAAGCCTATTCGGTCGATCTACGCCAGAAAATTATCGACACCTACAACAGCGAGAGCATCTCTCAACGAAAGCTAGCGAAGCGCTTTCGAGTCGCCTTAAGCTTCATCTACAAACTGCTCAAGCAATATCGACAGAGTGGGGACATTGCCCCTAAAGTTCGCACGCTCCAAACCCCCACTAAACTTAATGAACCTCAACTCCAAGTTTTAAAACAGCTTGTAGAAGCCAATAATGATGCCACCCTAGAGGAGCTTCGCGATCAACTGGAGCAAGCAACTGGGGTCAGGATAGGACGCTCAACCACCGCTCGGATGCTCCAGAGGCTTCAAA
>NZ_JJML01000090.1 GCF_000775285.1 Neosynechococcus sphagnicola sy1
AGCCTGGATACCGCCGTCCCGTTTTAGTCGTTCAAGATGATACCTTTACTCAAAGCCGTATCAATACAGTCATCGTTGTCATTATCACTTCAAATATTCAGTTGGCAGAAGCTCCAGGCAATGTATTGTTACCGCAAGGAGCAACAGGCTTGTCTAGAGATTCAGTCGCTAATGTATCTCAAATTCTCACAGTCGATAAAACATTCTTGGTTGAATGTATTGGTTCCCTACCAAGCGGCTTGCAGGAGGAGATAGATGATGGACTACGAACAATCTTGTATCTGTAGCAACGCCAGCTAACAAGTCGCTGCACCGGAACGCTGCAAGTTGGTCGGTTGAGTATTCAAGGCCATCTGCGTCCGGTGAGCGGGAACGTTAGCCTGCAAGGTTAGTGGTGGGGACAGTACATCAATCCCATCTGTTTGTAGCAGAGATTCAATTTCCTAAAAATGTCTGATGAAGCTACTGCTGTATTTTTAGGGATTGCAGGAAAAAATACTTTGTTATATGTCTTTGCCTGTTTTTATTGTTTAAGATAGAGCTAATGGAGTAGTGCAAATGTATTTGTCAGGATTTGAAGAGGATGAAGTACCAAATTGAAGTGCAGCTTTGTCAAAAAGGTCACTTTCATGCCCAGGTTTTTGATGGAAACAGACAGGAGATATACAAGAGCGATGGGTTTGATAACCAAGATGAAGCTTTTGAAGATGCTGAAACTTGGTTTCGTTGGTCGCAGAATGTGATTCATGGTCAAGCAGACAGCATTTACTATATTGTGGCTGTACCACATGATTGGACAGGTTCGACTATTATCGAGTCTCATCCTTATATGGGGTTGCGTATAAAGATAGGTTTTTCAAAACATCCGGAGAAGAGAGTACGCGAGTTACAGACAGGCACATCAGATCTGTTAATGCTTCATGCCCTTGAACCAGGAGATCGGGAACTGGAGCGTAAACGACACACTGAATTCTCCGACCACCGGAAGATAGGAGAGTGGTTCATGTGTTCAAAAGCTCTTGCAGATCACATCCTACGAACTTGGGCAAAATACCGAGTGCTTCCTCCAAGACATCAAGAGAACATTTCAGTTCTAGTGAACCGAATCAAACTCTACAAATCCTTATACAAATTTTGGCCTGATGGCCCCGACCTCGTAAACCCTCCACTAGACGTGCCTTGGAAAGCCAAAAGACTTTTTCTTGATCTCACAGATCTCGCATAGCATTTGCAGGCTAACAATTCTGGTGCAGCGGATTGACCAAAGCCGCTTGTAGTGTTGCAAAGGTATCGGCAACCGCTGACCAGAACCGTTAGGCATCCAAGCCTGTAGGCAAAACATAAATTGATTTATTAGCTTAGAGAAGTCATTAACCTGCACGTAAGAATATGTCTGAGGAACGCTCTTCTCTTTCGGCTGATAGTCCATTAAAACATCCAAATGAAGATGAACTCGGTTATGCTCGTTTTGCGGAGCAGCTTGCTCATGCAGTAGTACGTATGGCTCCGAATGATGGACTTGTCATGTCAGTCAATGGTTCTTGGGGGTCCGGTAAATCAACAGTTCTCAATTTTATGCTTCACTACTTGGGGCAAGTGGAGGAAGATAATCGCCCTGTTGTGGTTCGATTTAACCCCTGGTGGTTTTCGGGGCGGGAAGATTTGGCTAGATTGCTGATTGGTCAGATCTGCGCGGCATTGGGAGAAAAAGAATCAGAGTTCAATAGAAAACTTAAGAAATATCTCTCAGATTTCACTGATGTAGTTTCTAGATTGCCGAGCATACCCGGTGTTACGCCTCTCTCATGGCTGAAAACAGGTAAATTCTTTACTGATAGTCTATTTAAACAGCCGAGCCTTTCTGAGCTTAAAGAGAAGATCGATAATTTACTCACTACTCGAAGCAAGAAAATTCTTGTTTTTGTAGATGACATAGATCGACTTTCTCCTGATGAAATACGCGATTTGTTTAGGGCAATAAAGGCAACTGCAAACTTCCCAAACACTATTTATCTTCTTGCTTTTGATACACAAGTCGTTACGAAAGCACTTGAACAAGGCTATTTTGCCTCAGGTCAACAATATTTAGAGAAAATTATTCAAGTTCCATTTGAACTGCCACACCCTGACAAAGTAGCACTACGGCAACTGCTTTTTAGTAAACTCGCTCAGATTATTACTAATACACCTGAGCATCTATTCGACCAGATGTATTGGACAAATGTTTATTTTGATGGAATTGATCATTTCATAAATACACCACGCGAAATAGTAAGGTTGATTAATGTACTTCGAGCTACTTATCCAGCAGTTCAAGGCGAAGTCAATCCAGTTGATTTCATTGCGATAGAAGCTTTCCGAGTGTTTAGACCAGAGATGTACGATATCATCCGAAAAAATGAAAATTTTCTAGTAAGAGCATCCGACTTATCAGAGAGAAATGGTCAAGAAAAATACTCAGAAATTTATAAGAATTGGATCAATCAGGTTCCTGAAAGGGATCAAAAAGCTGTTGAACGGATGCTTGTACGATTATTCCCAAGATTTGAGAGGCTATTTAGTAACATAATTTATAGCTCAGACTTTTCGTCTACTTGGCGCAAGAATTTACGAATTTGCAGCCCTGAGATTTTTCCTGTCTATTTTAGATTTAATGTTTCGGAGGATTCTATTACTGCCTCAGAGATGCAAATGCTCCTCAATGCCTCTCAAGATTCGATGGCTTTTGAGAAAGAACTTATCAATTACTCCTCTCAAACTAGGCGAGATGGTACGACACGACTACGAGCTATTCTCGAACGATTTGAAGACTATACTAAAGAAGATATTCCAACGCAGAATATTGAACCTATTATCTTTGCATTGTTTAAAGTCGGTGATGAGCTACTAAAGAAAGAAGATGATCATCGAGGCATGTTTGACTTTGGCAACGATATGCGGATTGTTCGTATCGTTTATCAACTTTTATCTCGCCTTGAAGAAGAGCAGCGATTTCAGATTCTTTACAGAGCTATTGAGGAAGGGGCAGCACTGTCTATATCAGAACGTGAGGTATCTGTTCTTGGACAGCAACATGGTAAATTTACGAACAGTGAACCGAAACCTGAATCTGAACGCTTTATTAACGCTGAGCACTTAAGTTCACTTGAGCAGTTAGTATTAGGAAAAATTCGGGAAGCCGCTAAGCTTGGAATCTTGTTGACAACTCCTAAACTAACTAGCATTCTGTGGCGCTGGAAGGCTTGGTCAGAGAGTGATGATGAAGTCAAACAGTGGGTTGCCGACATAACAAAGGATGATAAGAATCTTGCAATATTCATTGAGCATTTTGGAAATATCCATCATGTTCATTCGCAGGGAAATTTGTCCTCAAAGGCAGAGCTTCGTTTAGAACCCAAACGGCTAGAGCCATTTATAGATCCTGATGACATCGTTGATCGAGTACGCAGATTAATTAATCGTAATGACTTACCTGAAGAGCAAATTGAGGCAGCTAAGCAGTTCGTGAAGGAGTATGATTTGCTCAGCCAGGGTAAAGATCCAGATGATCAGTGGTGAAAGATGCCTAACAACCCGGTTGGAGCGGACTGTCGAGATATCTCGGTGTTGCAACAAAGGTTATCGGCAGCCGCTCAACCGGAACGTTAGGTTTCGATCATGCCCGAGGACAAGTAATGAATAAGAATTCCATTCGGTACGATTTGTCAGATTGGCTGATCCACTTTTTTCGAGATATTGACTTCGAGGGGAATAATTCAATCATTTATCCTGAACATATGGGTTTCGGTAACGTCGTCGAGGATTTTAAATGGTCTGCGCTGTTTATGCTTCGATGTGCGATTAAGCACGGTCGCTTGTGGGCAACTTGGTCATATCGAAACAACGTAAGAACTATTTATGGTCCTAATCCTGCAGTTTGCTTTACGGAGATGCCAATAGCCGCATTCCTTGAAGCTGGAGAAGCCAGATCGAGGCGCGGTGAGGCGATGAGCCAGTTTGCGCTAGTTTTTCCAAAAAAGGAGTTGTTTAAGGTTGGCGCCAACCCGGTTATTTATGGGCTTGATGATAGAAACTATTGGCCGCCATCCGGGAAAGGTGGCGGGAGTAGGATTATCGATCCGGAAAGGTTACCAGAAAGGGAACAATATCGTTATGTTACGTACAATCCAGCGTCGAGTAGCCCAATCGATTGGACCCATGAGCGAGAATGGCGGTGGCCGTACCGAGGCGACATAAGTGCTGTTGAGAAAGCAGTTGAAGAGTACGGCATGGTTGGTGATGCATTAGACATACCAGGGTTGGACTTTTACGAATACTTAATTAATGAAATGGGGGTGGTGGTAAGGGATAAGAAGCAAGCTACTTGGATAGCGCATGACATTCTTTCTTTGATAGATCGGGAAGTCATCAGAAAAGACCAGTATAAGTTTATTCTTGCGGCAGATGAACTACCACCCACGCATGAATTGATCAGCCCGTCGGAGGTATCAAGGGCGATATCTGATTCATTAATCGATCTTGAGCCAATCTTTTCATACGATGATGATGAGTTGACAGCTATTGCTTCAAAGTTCCACAGACTTGCGTCGGCCGTTGAGTCTAGTGCACCGCAGCCCGAGGCTGGAGAATTTGGTGGATGTTGGTTGTGGATGTTGGATAATACATCAAAGCTGGTACGAGCGTTAATCGCTGACGAGCGATTGACCGTTACAGAATCTGGCAAGTACTTGGCAAGCCTTTTCGAGTTTTCAGATTCGCGGTCGCTGCGTCAAAGGGAGACTATGGCGGTTGAGCTGGCGAGATTAGTGGAGTCCGAGTTCGGCGTCGAGTGTGGCTATTCCTCAGTGTTAAATTCGGATGATCCAAACGGTATTCCGTTCTACAACGACGATCATCTAGATAATCATATGCATTACAACGTGTCTTGGGAGTACTGATAATAGGTAAACCTAACTATGGCATGCAGGCGACGGCTTACAGCCGCGCCTGATGCCTGGCGTTAGCCATCTGAAGCGGCCCATATATTGAATGAACAAAAATGTTATTCAAGAAACTAGAAATTGATAATACTGGCCCGATTTCAGGCTTAAATATCGAATTCCCTAAAGCGGAAGTCTCCCCCAAGCCCCTTGTTGTTGTGGGTGAAAATGGATCCGGGAAAAGCATACTGCTATCTCACCTCGTAAACGCCCTTGTGGTAGGTAAGCAACAGGTATATGAGGATGTTGAAATTGAAAAAGGCAAAGTATTTAAGTACAGAAGTCCAAGCTACATAAAATCTGGTGAATCGTACTCTTTTTCAAATGTAGAATTTGAATCTGGCGAAAAAGTACAAGAATGGCAGCTTGCCCTTTCAAGAACTGACTTTGAGGAAAAGCTGGGTTACACACCTTTTAGGCCAGAATGGAATCAAATTCCCACAACAGAATATTCACATTTTATTTCTTCCTTCACGGGAAACTCGGAAAACACAAAAAAATATTTAAACAGCAATGTTGCTTGTATAGCATTTTTCACTCTTGTGAGGCGTAGTAGCAACAGTGAGTGAACCAATTTTTGAGGTTTTCCAAAGATACTTGAGAAAAAGCGTCTTCAATGGCATTAGCGAGATCGGGATAGCTGCGTGCCCCAATCGTCCGCAAAATATTTTTAATCTTTGAGAAGCAATTTTCTATCGGTGAAAAGTCTGGAGAATAGGGAGGTAAATAAATCAACTTAGCACCCACGTCCTCAATCAGCTTTCTGATCGTGTCATGGTTGTGTATCGAGTAGTTATCCATAATCACACAAGCTCCTTTCCAAAGTTTCGGAACCAGGTGGCGAGCAATGAAGGCTTCAAAGGTCAAACCATCGGTTGAACCGACGATACTTACGTTAGTGACAACGGTTTTGAGGCTGATTGCACTGATTGTAGAGACTCGTTTACCTCGCTTGCTGGGGC
>NZ_JJML01000091.1 GCF_000775285.1 Neosynechococcus sphagnicola sy1
GATGCTAAAGCGGTAGCGGCAGACCTGAAGCCAATCTATCAAGCCACCACGCTTGAGGAGGCCGAAGCAGCCCTAGATGCGTTTTCAACCAAATGGGATGCCCTTTATCCGGCGATTAGCCAGATTTGGATTCGGCATTGGGACAACGTCATTCCCATCTTTGATGATCCAATGGATATTCGCAAAGTCATCTACACCACCAATGCCATTGAGTCGCTCAATCGCTCATTGCGCAAGGTAATTAAGACCAAGGCTGTGTTCCCAGATGAGGAGTCCGTGTTCAAGTTGATGTATTTGGCAATGAACAACATTGCCAAGCGATGGAACCGACCAATTAAGAACTGGAAAGCAGCCTTGTCACATTTTGCTATCCTATTTCCAGGACGCTTCAACTATTGACGATCTCAAGGCTTACACAAAAATCTGAACGCTCTCTGTTGAATGACTCAGGCAAGAACATCCCTTTACTGCCATCAGTCCCAAATCTGAGGTTGATGCCAATCACAATGAGGCTCACAATAGTTCCCTTAGACGACGAGCTAGCGCCTATCACAGACGACAGAACTACTACGCAAAAGTCGTTGAAGGATTGCAGAGGGCTTTAGAGCTTGCCTCTAAATGATTATTAAGTTTGCTCTTGTAATTTTGCTAAACGACGCAGCATTAGCCTCGTCATCACTCCATAAATCATAGCCTGGCTCATCTCTGGCAACACTTCGTAGTCCTTACTCAAACGTCGGCAGGAATTCCACCAGGCAAACGTTCGCTCCACAATCCATGGTTTGGGTAAAATCTCAAATTCAGCGCTATGACGACAAATCACTTCAACCTCAGCCCCAGTTAATTGGTTGACGACCCGAGCAAAATTGGCTCCAATAAATCTCTGGTCTACCCAGACAACGCTGAGATACTCAGTAGCAGCCTCGCTCGCTTCGAAGACCACAGCTGCCCCGCCTAAGCGCTCTGGACAACTGGCCTCGATAACAACCACTGCAATCAGCAAACCTAAGGTATCGACGAGGATAAATCGCTTCCGTCCTTTAACCGTTTTTCCCTGCGTTGTAGCCGTAGACCTCCCCCTTTTTTCCGTCGTTTTGACGGATTGAGAATCGAGGATAGCAGCGCTTGGCTGAGTTGTCTTGCCAGTCGTTTGCCGAAGTTGGATTCTCAACTGGTCATGGACTGTTGCCAGATGCCTAATCTCTGCCAATGTCGTAGATAGTTATAGATCGTTTGCCAGGGTGGAAAGTCGCTTGGCAACCCTCGCCAAGTACAACCCTCTCGTTGCACGTAGAATATGGCATTAACAATTTCACGAAAGTCAACTTCTCTCGGATGGCCAATTGCTGATTCAGCAGGGAGCAAGGGTTCTATCACCTTCCACTCGGCATCAGTTAAGTCGCTGGGATACTCTTTGCGAAGCATCTTGTTAGAGTTGAGTGCTGACTTCAGCTTCACTCACGAGGTTTGCTTCCAACTTGCAACTTCATCTTTCTTTAGAAACAGCCTCTAAGGGAATGCATTGGGTAATGGCTAAACTCCTGCTGCAACTTCCCCATGTAAAAGCGGAAAGCCTAGAGCCTCGCGCTGCCTTAAATACAAATGAGCTACCTGGCGTGCCATATGCCGAACTCTTCCAATGTAGCGAGTTCGCTCCGTTACCGAAATCACACCCCGGGCATCAAGCAAGTTAAATGTATGGGAGCACTTCAACACCTGATCAAAGGCAGGCAGTACCAATCCCTTCTCCATTAACTGTTCAGCCTCCTGCTCATAGAGTTTGAACAAAGTAAACAGTAGGTCTGGATTCGAAGCTTCAAAGTTATATGTTGAACACTCAATCTCTCCCTGGAGATGCACATCTCCATAGGTCAACTGATCATTCCAGTGGATATCGAAAATTGAGTTGACGCCTTGGAGGTACATTGTCAGTCGCTCTAGACCATAGGTGATCTCGATCGCAACTGGGCGACAGTCAATGCCGCCACACTGCTGAAAATAGGTAAACTGGGTTACCTCCATACCATCTAGCCAAACTTCCCAGCCCACGCCCCAGGCACCAACGGCTGCATCCTCCCAGTTATCCTCGACAAACCGGATATCATGATCTTCTGGCTGAATGCCCAAGACTCTCAGTGAATCCAGATAAATCTCCTGAATATTATCCGGTGATGGCTTAATCAATACTTGGTACTGATAGTAATGCTGCACACGGTTCGGGTTCTCCCCATAACGACCATCGCCAGGTCGTCGGCATGGCTCAACATAAGCAACCGACCACGGCTCTGGACCAATTGCCCGCAGAAAAGTATGTGGACTCTTGGTACCCGCTCCCTTCTCTGTGTCATATGCCTGAACGATCAGACAGCCAGGTTGACCTGACCTCGTTGTAAGGGACTCACTCCAGAACTGATTTAGAGCCGCAATCACCGACTGGAAATTCACAAAAATCCACCTCGTTACCGTTCTGTCAGCAACCCAATTGTCGCTCAAATCGGAAAACACCAGCCCATGCCTCTAAGTAAACGACCTAGAGGAGTGAGAGAGGGGGTATTTTTAATTTTGCGGGAGAGGGGTTGACAGAGTGAGTGGGAGTTGTTAGATTAGTAAAGCGGTTGAGGGGAGCGACGCGAAAGTGAAGCGACCGGAAGCGCCCGAACCTAGACAACATAATAGTTTGAAAGCCAAGATAACATCAAACCTCGTCAAAAGAAATAGGTTTTAGGGAGAGATTCCTAGAGCTAGGAGCGAGAGTTTTGAGTAATTGATTATCAATTATTCAAGGCAAGAAGGGAGCTTAAAGGACTTACTTTATGTTTTCAACAACATGGAGAGTTTGATCCTGGCTCAGGATGAACGCTGGCGGTCTGCTTAACACATGCAAGTCGAACGGGCTCTTCGGAGCTAGTGGCGGACGGGTGAGTAACGCGTGAGAATC
>NZ_JJML01000092.1 GCF_000775285.1 Neosynechococcus sphagnicola sy1
TATCGCAATCACCCACTAACAGAACAGCAGCAGGAGTCTAACCGAGAGAAGTCTCAAATTCGTGCCCAAGTAGAGCATGTTTTCGGGAGTTGGGTGATGGAGTTGGGGGGTAAGTTGGTGCGGTGTATCGGTAAGCAACGGGTTGCGGCGTGGATTGGGCTCAAAAATCTGACGTGCAATCTCAAGCGCTATGTCTTTTGGCAGTCACAACTTACTAGTTCAGAGGAATCGTATGCCTGTTGATGGTGAAATGATAGGTTGAAGAGGGCTTCAAGCCTGAATTAGGGTGGTTTTTGACGATGATGGGTGCTCGTGATGCGAAGAATTCCTCGTTATAGGCTGGATGTTGAGTCTCATCGCTGCTATACGCTATTTAATCGAGGTGCCCTTAGATAAACCTCAAGTTCAAAAGCAGATTCTCTTGCTGAGAGATCCATTTGTTTACTCACCATTTGGTGACTCTTACGAATCAATACAAAATCTTCAGAAGACTGGTTTGTTTGAACGAGTTAATCACGAATTACCTGTTTGCGTAACACACAATTCAGAGACATATTTTATTTCTTGGGCAGGCGTTCTTTTACGTAGCCCATATATTCATAATATAGAAAGAAAGCCTTTTTTATACTCCAAGAAAGCATTCAGAGCCTTTAATGATTTTGCTGGCATATATCCATTCCATCTTTCTGAAGGTTTGGCTGTTGTTGAACTGGACAGAAAAATAAAGGAATATATACTTGGATCTTAGAGGATGTTTTAAAAGGGTAGGCTTTAGCCTCAAATACAACTCAGAGGCGCGATCGCAAACCCTGGAACCCTGATTCTCTCGTATTAGCTTCTAGGTAGCTAGGGTGGTGAAACACACCCTGAAAGACTTTTAAAACATCCTCTTACAAGCCTCAACAAGACGAGACATTGCACAGAATGACGAAAGAAGTTGCAGATGAATACTTCAAAATTAAGAATAAGGATTATACAAGTATTAACTAGACTATTGTGTGTGCAAGACAAAGCAAATGGATGTACAGAAGGGACGAGCGAGCTTCTTCGTTGTGCGGTGTAGTTTTCCCGCCTTTGCCCATGCCTAAAACGTTGGTGCAGCGGACGGTACGGAGATCCCTACCATTGTGGCCCATTTTTTCTCGCCGCCGCTGACCATTGCCGTTAGCTCTCACTCTCATATCGGTTTGGTTTCAAATTTTGTACAGAATAAAACAAAGTATGTGGGCTGAAGATTTTTTCGAATTCGCTTTTATCCCAAATCTGGATGCTGGTCTTGAAGATTTAGCTGGAGAAGCTGAACCTGAAAATTGGGCTTACCAAATACGTCTAGCGATCGCTCTCTGCCAGTTCTTTACAACTACATTCGGTACACCTATAGAAAAGTTGCTGAAGAAGGGAAAATTGTTCTGTCCGAGGATGGTCAATATAGTTGTTTTAATACGGGGCTTGTTACTCCAAGTCAAGAAGCTATTTATGCGTCGTTCGAGGTCAATCGTAAAACAAATGTGCAGCCTTGGTTTTTCAAGAATTGGTTTCGTCGGGGACGCTGGGAGCTAAATAGCTTTCCTGAACTTCCTGATCTAGCTCACTATTTTGATGATCCAGCCTCACTTTTTTTGATACTCGAAAAGATTTAAGAGTCAATGTAGAACACATAATTGAAGAAAATAAAGAGCGGTTCCCTGAGCCATATAAATCTATGGAAGACTATGCGCTTCAAATTTTTCTGAAGGGTGCAATAGATAACGCGAAGGAGAGAGTTCGTAGAAACTACAAAACGGCGATTCCTCAGTACTACAGGGGAAAAATTCAGTTGCTTCTACCGTTATGTTTAGGCAATCCCCAGCCTATCTCCACTCTTAAGTTTTGCCAGTTCTGGAAAACCACCTGTAAAGAGGTTGTTGCTACTTGATACTTATACAGGAAAGTCTGATCTCCAAATATGAACAGCTCGCTGTGCCATATGTCTTTGCCGTGTAGCGAGTGTATTTGGATTCCATTCTTCAGCCAAAACATTTTTTGTTAGTGTGTAAACACTCTGCTGATAAACTGTTCGCTTGATTGTATAAAGCTCATTTCCCACCTCACGATTAAGATGAGGTTCCAAAGGGGTTAGATTCCCAATGCGGTATACCATTTCTTCTATTTGGGCATCATTGAAACTTTGCCGCCATTCACTACTCGGTGATTCAGGCAAGATGTGTTCGATAGAAAAACTATCTTCATTGACCTCTATATGTGACACATCTGTCTCAAGCTTGAACAAGATATATCGTACTAGTTTCTTCTTTTGCCCCTTTGTAGAAATTGAGAGTAGGGAAAAATCTTGCAAGAACTTTTCGTCTGAAACATAAATTGAGCGAAGATTATCAAACACCTGTTTGGGATTGGTTATTTCACCATTTATAATCGCAATGGCTACTTTGTTGTAAAGGGTTTCTAATTCATTGGGATTTAGGCTACTAACAACGGTATAGCGAAAGGATAATACACACACAAGTTTTAATAGGCGAGTAAAGTTTTCAGGAGAAAACCTTTCATACGCTGCGAATAGAGTTGGATAGGCTTGCTTTACTCGAAATAACTCAAGTTCGCGAATATATGGTCGGTTTTCTGACGCATCACGCCAGAACTCGTCGTTAGAGTTACTAAGAGCAATAAAAAGACTACCGTAGTTTTCAAGTCGATCGAGTAATTCAAAGGCTTGTTGACCATCCTTCACAGATTCACGAACAACTTTAAATAGTCGTTCACGCCTCACTCTAGTCTGTATAAGACTCAAATAGTAACGGAGGAACTCAGGAAATTTCTCCATTTGAACTGTATTGACAATTCTCCTCCATTGCCTCTGTGCCTCTTGTAAATCATCTGGTCCTTGAAACAAAGAAAACAGGTAATTCTTTAGCAAATCTGTTGAACTCAGATCTATGCCTCTAGCATTCAACGTCTCAAACACTGTATAAGCGTTTAACTCATCTTCAACATTGATCTGAATAAAAAGGAGTCTTTGAGCAACGATGTCCGTTAAAAATTCAGCCAACTTTTCTCCACTCTGAACAATACCTTGAAGCTCCTCTAAATGATTCGAGAAATACTGAAATGCCTGCCAGAGCAATTGATTAGAATTGGAAAGCGATCTAATATTAAGTGGCTTTCTAAGATTTATCAAATTACTTTGATAAAAATCATTGTTGTTTTCGTTCAAGAGAAGCTTGCTTGAGTAACGAAGAGAACGTGGATCTCTATCGCTAAGATAAGTACGCTTGAGAATTTCTTGTCGTTCTTGATTCGCTTCTTTTTGCTCCTCTCGCTCTACTAATTTTTGAATCTTATTAATGACGGCGATAGCAACAATACTTAGAGTAGCTAGCCGTTGTTGTCCATCTATGATCGTAAACTCTTTGTCTGAAGTGCTAGAACTTTGTAAAACAAGTGCGCCCATGTAGTGGCTAGAATCAGGGTTTGTGTGAAGAACTAAAATATCTTGCCACAGATCCTCCCAATTTTCCTCATTCCAAGAGTAATCACGTTGGAAAGGTGGCACTCGGTAAATCTTGCCATTGCCAATCAAATCGCCGAAACTGGTAGTGCGCGTGTCCAATAGATTAATTCGAGCCATGAGTCAGAATGAGTGAACTAGTTCTAATCTCTAAGGTATCAGGAGCCAGTCTA
>NZ_JJML01000093.1 GCF_000775285.1 Neosynechococcus sphagnicola sy1
ATTGCTGGACGTACTGGTGTTGGTAAGAGTACGCTTATTAACGCGGTCTTCCAAGGAAATTTTGCAACTACCGGCCAAGGTCGTCCCGTTACTCAAAACACGAGAGAAATCAAGAAAGAAGAAGTTCCACTTTCCATTTTTGATACTCGCGGACTCGAAATGGCAGAGTTTCACTGAAACATTAAGTGACCCTCAAGTGCCTGGTTAGTGAACGTGCGCGAAGTAGTGACTTAAATCAACATATTCATGTTGCCTGGATTTGTATAGCTGAAGATTCCCGACGTGTTGAACCTGCAGAAGAAGAACTTGTAAAAATGATGGCTGACCGAAATATACCTGTTATTGCTGTCATCATGAAGGCGAGATCTGATCAAGGGTTTCGGGCTATAGTTCTACAGATACTTCCACTCGTAATCAATGCTGTTCGAGTCCGAGCAATTGAGGAAGAACTTGATGAAGGTATTGTACTTCCTTCAATGGGGTTGCGTGATCTCGTAGACTTAACACTACAAGTTGTTCCAGAAGGCCGCAAGAGAGCCTTTACCGCAGCACAGAAAGTAGATATTGAAGTAAAAAAAACCACAATCTCAAGCGATAGTAGCGGGAGCAGCAGCTACTGCAGCATCAATAGCAGTAGCGCCAATTCCATTCTCTGATGCTGTTTTTATCGTGCCAATTCAGATTGGAATGCTTGCTGGGATCTCAGCAACCTTTGGTTTATCGATTGATCAAAGTTTTCTCAGCACAGTAGTAGGTAGCATCGTTGTTGCAGTAGGTGGAACCTTTACAGGACGCACTATTGTATCAGGACTTCTTAAATTTGTTCCGGGCATTGGGTCGATAGCTGGTGGTGCAATAGCAGCAACTACAGCTGCTTCTATTACAACTGCCTGTGGTGGAGCCTATATAGCTGCATTAGAAATTTTATTTATTCAAAATAACGGTGAGCCTCCCATCTCTCAAGATGTTGAAGAAGCTTTTAAACAGAAGTATGCATGACTTGAAGTAAACACAATTCGTGTCTAGAGTGATCGGCTTCTCGCAGGATTAGCTAAAAGCTTTATCTGGTACGGAGAGGGGGGGATTCGAACCCCCGTTGAGTGTGACCTCAAAACAGATTTCGAGTCTGCCGCATTCAACCGCTCTGCCACCTCTCCAGATGTTCATCAGCTTTTTCGTTTAAGAAGTGGGGTGAGGTCTCGCTGCAAAAACGAAGATCAACTTAAAACCAATGAGGCCCATCTTGTCCGGCAATGGCCTCCTTCATTCTACAGCATATGTGGGGAGGTTCCATGGGGAGCGCGTCACCGATTTGTTTGTCTCCAGGGGATAGAACCCTATCGACAAACCCCGCTCTCATCCCGACACTGAGTCGCTCTTGAGTAAACACAATTCGCAACTACAGTGCGGGGCTTCCCGCAGAAAAAGCTAAACCTTAAGTTCCCAAAATTCTAAGAGGATGTTTTAAAAGTCTTCCTGGGTGTATCCAACCACTCAGACCACCTAGAGACCGCTACGACAGAATCAGGGTTTATGGATTTTAGATTGCACCACTGAGTCGTATTTGAGGCTCAAGACGACCCTTTTAAAACATCCTCTAAGTAATGGCAGGCAGAATGCAGCAGGGGAATTCAGAATCCAGGAGCCAGGAGAGGAAAGTGAGCAGGGTATTGGATATGCCGCTAATACCTTGGTGACTGCTGCAACCCACTTTCCTAGGTTGGATTTACCCCCCTCTGTCCCCCCTTCGAAAGGGGGGA
>NZ_JJML01000094.1 GCF_000775285.1 Neosynechococcus sphagnicola sy1
GGGCAATCATCGACACTGCCATTAAGTGAGAAACATAGGGGGTATCTGTGCCTTTACGGGTCTGGGTTCGATGCAATGATGCAGCATATTCCAAAGCGTTATTGTAGCGATCACTTACCATCAGGAACCTCCTATCAATGCAAAACCCCCAGCGATGGCCGGGGGTCTATGGATACTTTTGTGGCAGAAAACCTGGGCACGGGCAAAGGTTTGGAGTGGGTTCACCTTCACGGCACGTTTCTCTGACTGCCTACTCTTTTACTGTACCCATATTTTGCAGCTTCAGGGATATCAATCACCCGATCTAATGCCTAACTTAGTACCATTGTTCAGACATAGATCATACTTCGACGACTCTCAAAGTCATGAGTGGCAACGATTTCGGCGATCGCTTGCACGATCTTTGCCCCGCCTAGCTCTGATGGTTCGATGGGTGAAATGATTGAATCAACTTGGCGCGTTTTACCACTACGATTCCTGGATTTCCTGCTCATGCTTCCTGATTTTGGCGATCGCCGAAACAGTTATAGTATCAATCTGGCAAGCATTCCAGGCACTTGTGCGATCTCATTGCCTCCATATCTCCTGGCCTTTTCGCTACCCAGGGGGGGGCTGCACTGCTATCAAATGGCGCTTTTTGAAGCTCTTTTCAAATCTGCATATATATAACAACCTGGATGAAGTCCCGCGCCCCATTTACAGAGCGATCGCCCAATGGTTGCGGTCAGCTCAGCTTTCCACTCAGCTGGTATCTTTGCAGCGATCTCACTCTTAACTATATTGTTAGCCCTGGTTACTTCAGTTACCTCCTATCTTATCCACCACAGTAAATAGTAGTACCCCAGGTAATCAAAATCAGAAAAACTTATGAGTCAACGATAGAATCAGGGTTCTAGCGATTAACAAGGGGGAGCAACTGATAAGTTTTTAATAACTGACACTATTCAATAACAAGAATCATTATTTTGTATAGAAAAGTTACTTGGTATTCTATAAATAAGACCAAGTAAGAAGATTACTCAGGGATATGAAAAATCAGCGCAATGGGCAAGCGGCGATCCTTGATAGGGAACAGTTAAAACTACTGTTTTGGGAGTTGTCGCCAAAGTACCGGGCATTATTCGGCATCTGTTATTTCACTGGATGCCGAATTTCTGAGGCGCTGGCGTTGACTAGGGAAGACATTGTGAGTGACCGAATTGTCTTTCGGGCAATCACGACCAAGACCAAGGCAACACGGGAGGTTGTGATGAACCCTGCTTTGACGGCGCTGCTGAGTACCTATGGTTTGCCTGAATCAGGCTACTTATTCCCTGGCAAGAGTGAGGGACAGATGAGTTCCCAGGCTGCTGACCTGGCATTGAGAAAAGCAGCTGACTGGGTGGGCTTGCAGGGTGTCAGTACTCATTCGTTTAGGCGCACTTCCCTGACTCAAATGGCCTGCGCTGGTATCCCGCTCTGTTCGATCCAGACTATCTCTGGTCATAGTTCACTAGATGCTCTTCAAAGGTATCTGGCAGTGAGTGAGGAACAGAAACGGGACGCGATCTCGGTGCTGGGATTCTAGGGTGTCAGGAATCTCCTCGGTACCGATGGACTATGCTGGGTAGTCTTCAGGGGGTGGGACGATTTTCAAGCCTTTTCGACTGTTCTTAAGGTTTTTCCATAACGCTTTGATTTGCTCGTATGCCTCTTGAGATGAAACCTTGCCGGATTTGCTTTCAAGTAAGTGGAGAACTTCGCCTGAGAATCTGGATCACTTATCAGTGTTCGACATTCTTTCACAAGTTCAGAATATGGGTGTTGTGAAGTAGCCCACTTTATAGCAATTCCACGATCAGCCAGAAGTTTTAGAAGATCTCGAAGAAGCTCATCTTTCTCCGGGTGTGAATAACTTTCAGCTATAAGAGCTGGTCTTTACTTTTTATTAAACACAAACAAGCATCCTTAGAGTTACTCACCTACCAGGGATTGAGCCGTATAACGTTCCGGTTGAGCGGCTGTATCAAGCTCGTGCAGAATACCTGGCTATACCTCAGTCCGCTCCAACTGGGTTTTTATGCAGCTTCAGATAAAGAAAGATGATTCACCCGATAGTACTACAATATTATACAAAATAATGCCAAGGATGTTCTTGTAATCCAGTAATCCAAAAACTTGCCTGTATAGACAGACCCACCATGGATAACAATTTACTCTTCTACAGAACAATCTCTGATATCCTTCGGCTTTTTGTTGTACCTGAAGTTGAGGGCAGAGTTAACAACGGTTCAGTGAAAGTAGAAGAGCTACCACTTGAACTCAGAGCATTTAGGGCTATAAAAAGGCAATTGCCAGATGGCAGTATTCAACCTATTGTTGAGATCAACAACGATATAAATTTAACCTTACAAGTCAAAGTTAATCAGGCAGTGCAAGCAGGAGAAGCAGTCACTCTCGATAAGATTTATCCAGAAGAATGTTTTATTGTGCCACCTCTGTATGATGGGCAACCTGCTGCATACTTCCTTTGCCAAACTTTTCTGCTAGATTATTTCATATTCTTCGATTGTAGAGCTAATCAGTTAGGTCTGTCAGAGGAGGAAATCGAAGAACTAAAAAAAGCAACTCTCAATTATCCAATCCTAAAGTATGTAGAAGACAAAGAATTTATAGATGTAGTCAATCCACATGAGAAGCTTCAAGTGTTTATAAATAGTAACTGGCTTCCTGCACCTGGCTACTACAGACATGCTGCATTATATATTCATCAGAATAAAACCATAGATTATCATTCTTTCTTAGAAGTTGTGAATCAGGCTTACAGCGATGATTTTTGGCGGAAAAGGATCGCTTTTTGGCAAAAAACCAGGTTTTTTGAGCACAGAATTCAATATATAGAAAGAGCCATTAAAGCTCATCTTGAAAAAGATTATATAGCATTTTTCACTCTTGTGAGGCGTAGTAGCAACAGTGAGTGAACCAATTTTTGAGGTTTTCCAAAGATACTTGAGAAAAAGCGTCTTCAATGGCATTAGCGAGATCGGGATAGCTGCGTGCCCCAATCGTCCGCAAAATATTTTTAAATCTTTGAGAAGCAATTTTCTATCGGTGAAAAGTCTGGAGAATAGGGAGGTAAATAAATCAACTTAGCACCCACGTCCTCAATCAGCTTTCTGATCGTGTCATGGTTGTGTATCGAGTAGTTATCCATAATCACACAAGCTCCTTTCCAAAGTTTCGGAACCAGGTGGCGAGCAATGAAGGCTTCAAAGGTCAAACCATCGGTTGAACCGACGATACTTACGTTAGTGACAACGGTTTTGAGGCTGATTGCACTGATTGTAGAGACTCGTTTACCTCGCTTGCTGGGGCGCTTA
>NZ_JJML01000095.1 GCF_000775285.1 Neosynechococcus sphagnicola sy1
AGAGCGTTTATTTTGGTCGGCGGACGCTCTCTCTTTATGTGTGCAAACTCATGGTAGTGCTACTATTGTTTAATATAAACTATTAATAACTACTTTTGTGTTATCCTTAAACTCTAAGTCGTAATTATGATTAAGGATGTAGTCATGGCTGACAATATGGCAACAGAAAAGATTCGGACATCTATTTATCTCAAAGAAGACCTTAAGAAGGAGCTTGAGCGCTTAGCCAAGGTTGAGCGCAGAAGCCTTAACAACCTGATTGAGATTCTGGTTGAGGACGCTATTGAAGAAGCCAAAAAGGAAGGCAAACTAACCCATGCAAGCAAGTGAAGGGGATACTCTAGCCAGGATTGAGGCACTGGTAGAGAAGAATGCAGAAGCTATTTCCAAGCATCAAAGCGGTCTAGACAAGGCAGAAACCCGATTTGATGCTTACGTTAAAGCTTCTGAGAGGGTTGAACGGCTGGCGACAACGATCATCATTACTGCTGGCACTGTTACTTTACTTTCTCCCTTGCTTCAATCCATCGCCCCAACCATCCGGGCATTCATCGGAGGTGCAGCATGACAAATGAAGAGATGCAGCAAGTCATTGAGGGAATGTTGAGTGTGCAACGAGAATTGCAAAATCGTCAACTCGCCTTTATGGATGAGTTAGAAGCAATGAAGCTGAACATCCAGGGACTTATCCACGTTGCCGCAGAAACCAATGTCAAGTTTGAACGACTGGTTGGTTACAGCATTAATCGGGAACGAGACTCTCTAGATATTCAGCAAGATATCCTTGACCTCAAACGGCGCGTCACTCAACTGGAGCAGCGATGAGCCTAACTTCAGAAGGAAGACAGCAGCTATGGGATCGGGCCGGGTGGTGGCTATTTGTGCTTGATCTCGCGTTGGTGTTTTTGCTGATGGGATTGTGGCAACCTGAACGATGCTGAGGACTGTGATGGAGGCTGTGATTACCCCGGAATTTACCCCGCTCCTTTGTTGATAATGCCCGAAAGCTTTACCTATTATTTCTTTCAGCCGATGGTGACACCTCGTTCGGGACGAGGGGGTCGCAGGTTCAAATCCTGTCATCCCGATTGGTTGGGGAACCGTTAATTGGTAAGGCTTTTGGGAATTCCAGACAATTCCTGAAGGTCTTTTTTGATGTCAATAAGACACTAAATATAGGCTGTTTAGAGTGTTTGGGGTCGTAAAATTACCCACTCTATCTGGTAACACTTCAGAAGCTGAAAATCTCGATCCAGAAGTTGACCTCGATCTGGTCGAGGGGTAGTACTGATGAGGTCAATTTCTCTAGACGATCTGAAAACTTACCCTGCCATTGGTTCCTGGGCATGGGGAGATCTAGGCATCCCCTACCAGGTGGTGAAGCGACTTAAAGAGTCGGGACAGTTCTGGCTGATTGTTGCAACTCCCGTGTGTACATTGCATACATTAGCTACAGCTACATTAGCTAGTAAGAGGGAAAATAAAGAGGCTCTCCGCCATGTCGACCAGTGAAACCGTGACCGTTCGCCTGTCACCAGAAATCAAGAGCAAGCTGGAAGCCCTTGCTCAAAGCACTCGCCGTAGTAAATCATGGTTAGCGGCTGAGGCGATCGCCCTCTATGTCGAATCCCCAGTGTTTATTTTTGCTGAACGAGTTGTCTGAGGAGAGCATTGTTTTCTTGGACAGCCTGGGTCAGCTCGCGTATATTGCCCTGCAACTCAGTAGCCTGACGTTGAGAGTATTCAAGCTGAGGGGAGCAAATTTGTCCATAGAAGGCTAGGAAACCCGCTCCCAACAGCGTCAGAATGCCCGTAATTGCCCCCACCAGTTGCAACGCCTGAGAAGCTGGGATAGGGGATGGCGTGGGATTAATCGTCGAGTTCATCTGTATCACCTATTTCAGACAATCGGTCGTCATACTCACCGGAATTGAGATAGTCCCTCAGCTCTGCCTCAGAAACGGGCGACATGAGCAGCTCCCCAGGGCGAACGACAAAATTCATGTGTTCCTGACCACCGACAGGAGGGAGATGACCGTAGAGAGTGGGGTAAAAATCAGGATGACCGGGCAAGATTAGGGAGTCCATTTTTCCAGTACCACAGACCAAACTGCATTAGAGGGGTATTTAGCTCTGACACCGACGCGGCGGGTCAAGGGCAACGGAAGGGAATCAAAGACAAAAATCTGCTGTTCATTGAACGGGCAATAGAAAGACTTGATGCCCTGGTTAGCGCCATCAAAAGACTGACAAATCAGTCCCGGTAGGATGTTGGGATTGCTGTTAGGTCTGAGAGAGAGCCTAACGATTTCATCTCCAGTACCTAGAGGGACTGAATAACGCCAGTCGCTACTGACCTTAATAGACCCAATGGTGAACCAGACCATTAACGACTTGAGCCAATCAGGCTGACAGAATCAATGTTGATTCCCTGATACTTCTTGCCGTTTAAACTTCCACCCGTAACCAGGTCATTCAAGTTATCAATCTGAGCGAATCGGATAATCGAACTCTTTTTAGTAGAGCCACCTAAGTTGAT
>NZ_JJML01000096.1 GCF_000775285.1 Neosynechococcus sphagnicola sy1
CACGAGGAGTTAATTGAAGTGTTAAAGTTTACGTATTTTGATTCTCAAATTAAGACCATACTTTCTGACAGAAGTACATTCTGTGATCTGGCAGTAGAGCAGGAACTTGCGCCTGTTCTAGAAGTTCTCAGGCAGACTGGTGAAGTTGAAGGGGCTTGTTGTGGTGTCAAGCCTGGAGTCTCGGGATTAGTTTATGAACTCAGGGGAAGAACTTTCCAACTTACCTATGCTGTTGACGTTCCGCGAAAAGAAATCAGGTTTTATGAGTTTCAACAGATCTCTCACTTAATTGATTGGAAAACTGCTCTAGATCAAGATCTGCGTAGAGGCGAGCAACAGCCCATTTACATCCCTCAAATCGGTGATCCACAGAAGTACATTAAGACTGTTGAGCTAATTCATGGTGGAACCAACACATCTAAATCTTTAGGTGTTGCTTTTCGTAGTGGTGCCAAAAAAGAAAAAGATTTGGCTAGGAGAGGAGATTATCTTGGACGACCTGTGATGGAGATTGGTCTTGCCGCTCGAAGTTCAGCCGAGAATAAGTCTTCAAGCATTTACGTCTTAACAGATCGAGGTAAAAGGATTGCCCAGAGCGATGATCAGGAAACTCGTGAACGTCTTCTTGCAGAAGCATTGCTAGGGTTCTACCCGATTCAAATGATTATTGAGAAAACAACTCGTGACGATCAAGAACTCACTAAAGAATTAATTCAAGAGGTGATTTCTCTGGTGAGTTTCGGTGATTGTGGAGGAACTACCAACCCTCGAAGAGCGAGTTCTTTGCGGGCATTGGTGAATTGGGTGTCACGATGGGCTGGCATTCCAATCCGACGAGAAGGTAATGATGGTGTCCAACTCTATATCCCTCAAATCTATGCAAACTAAACCATACGATTTTGAAACCCAGCGCAAAGTTGGACAAGAAGGAGAAACCTTCTTAGACCAATGGTTACATCCTGTCTACAAAGTACTTGATGTCTCTGAAGAGGTGAAGTATCAGCAAGCAGGGATAGACAGAATTGTCACTCGGTCAGATGGATCAGTCATCACGATTGAGTATAAGTTTGATCTTGCGGCTAAACGGACAGGCAATCTCTTCTTTGAAACTATCTCGAACGACAAAGAGATGATTCCAGGATGGGGGTGGAGTTCTCAGGCGGATTACTGGATCGTCCTGATACCAGAGCAAGAAATTCTTGTTTTCAAACCAGGAAATCTGAGAGCGCTAGTTTGGGAATTACAGAAAACTCTTCAGAAGAGGAGTGTTCCCAATAAAGGATACAACACAGTTGGCTATCCCATTCCACTAACCCAAGCTAGAAAAGTTGCTTTTCAAATCAAGACTCTTTACCTAGAGAGTCTTTGAACTGTTTATAGGTTTTGGAGACTTGTTTGCTCATTAAATTTACACCAAGGTAGGATGATGCTGAATGTAACTATTGATGAAATTCAACGTGATCCCTTGAAGTACCTTCATCAGGTAGAGGCAGGCGAAACTCTTATCATTGTTAGATCTGACAAACCTATTGCCGAACTTAGACCTATTGCCAGTAGTAAGCAATTACGCCCATTTGGTTTGTGTGCAGGTGAGTTTATTGTTCCAGATGATTTCGATGCTCCCTTGCCGGAAGACCTTCTTAGCGCATTCGAGGGCAAATGAGGATTTTGCTAGATACCCATATCTTTCTATGGTTCATCAGTGGCGATACCCAGTTATCAACAGATGTTCGGGATGCAATTCGTGATCCAGACAATGAGGTTTATCTGAGCGCAATCTCAGTCTGGGAAGCAATTGTCAAGTACCAGTTGGGCAAGCTACCTCTGCCGGAGCATCCCGAAACGTATTTACCCAAACAGCGCGATCTACATCAAATAGCCAGTCTTGCCCTTGATGAAATTAGTGTGGTTCAACTGGCTAAACTGCCACTATTACATCGTGATCCATTTGACAGAATGCCTATCTGTCAAGCTTTACAAAATGGTTTGACAATTGCGACAGTGGATACAGCAATCCGTGCCTACTCAGTCAATGTCATGTAGCAGCGCAGCCCAACAATGCGTTGGTGCGGACGGAACAGAGGTTGTTGGTGGGAGTCCGATATTATCTGCCGCCGCACAACTTCACCGTTAGATTGCCCCTAGATTTGGGCACCGACAATTTAGGTGTTGACAGGTCTAAAAAGTTAGTGATAGTTTCTTTCACATCTGAGTAAGTCAGCTTAATTTTCGTTTCCCAATGTGTATTTATTGCGCCAAGTGAGACGAAAAGCGGGGGAACCAAGCTCTTTAAGAGCACAGGGGCGAATTTTCAGTGTGACACCCTGAAAAAGGACATCTCTCAGTCCTAGCCCGTCAGCTAACCTCGTCAGCATTGAGGGAAGACTGTTATCGATCACTACAAGTTAAGGCGTTTCTTGCGTTTCTAACAGGTAGTACCGGTTTCAACAGGATTCTTATTTGGACTCTCAGTTGCGTCAGTCCATTTTGAAACAATCCATTTTGAAACAAGGTACTATCACTCATGATGTTGATGAGTCTATAGCATTTTTCACTCTTGTGAGGCGTAGTAGCAACAGTGAGTGAACCAATTTTTGAGGTTTTCCAAAGATACTTGAGAAAAAGCGTCTTCAATGGCATTAGCGAGATCGGGATAGCTGCGTGCCCCAATCGTCCGCAAAATATTTTTAATCTTTGAGAAGCAATTTTCTATCGGTGAAAAGTCTGGAGAATAGGGAGGTAAATAAATCAACTTAGCACCCACGTCCTCAATCAGCTTTCTGATCGTGTCATGGTTGTGTATCGAGTAGTTATCCATAATCACACAAGCTCCTTTCCAAAGTTTCGGAACCAGGTGGCGAGCAATGAAGGCTTCAAAGGTCAAACCATCGGTTGAACCGACGATACTTACGTTAGTGACAACGGTTTTGAGGCTGATTGCACTGATTGTAGAGACTCGTTTACCTCGCTTGCTGGGGCGCTTACCCCGTGCTCTTTTACCTTTAGGGGCACGAGCATGTAACCGG
>NZ_JJML01000097.1 GCF_000775285.1 Neosynechococcus sphagnicola sy1
TTTTCGTTCAAGAGAAGCTTGCTTGAGTAACGAAGAGAACGTGGATCTCTATCGCTAAGATAAGTACGCTTGAGAATTTCTTGTCGTTCTTGATTCGCTTCTTTTTGCTCCTCTCGCTCTACTAATTTTTGAATCTTATTAATGACGGCGATAGCAACAATACTTAGAGTAGCTAGCCGTTGTTGTCCATCTATGATCGTAAACTCTTTGTCTGAAGTGCTAGAACTTTGTAAAACAAGTGCGCCCATGTAGTGGCTAGAATCAGGGTTTGTGTGAAGAACTAAAATATCTTGCCACAGATCCTCCCAATTTTCCTCATTCCAAGAGTAATCACGTTGGAAAGGTGGCACTCGGTAAATCTTGCCATTGCCAATCAAATCGCCGAAACTGGTAGTGCGCGTGTCCAATAGATTAATTCGAGCCATGAGTCAGAATGAGTGAACTAGTTCTAATCTCTAAGGTATCAGGAGCCAGTCTATTTGGGGTAGCTGAAGCCCCGGCAGGCTAACACTGCGTGGCAGCGGACGGACGAAAAGTACTGGTGCTGAGTTCGAGTTCATCTGCCACCGCTGATTTGAGCCGTTGGGCGAGCTATCGCCCCATTCGGTCACATGGAGTCACGCTATGCCGTTCTAAGTATTGGCTCAGTAGGAGAAGAGAGATGCAAATCAATTCAATATTGAATTAAACCAAGAATACGAATCGAAGCTGGTTTATATGAAACAAAAAACAGACCAGCAAGACATAAAATTTGTGATTGAGGCGGCGATCGATGCCTACTACAATCAATTAAAAACATCTCGTAAAGCAGCTCTCGAAATTTTCAGAGAGTCTGGATTTATTGGTTGCATCCAGGCAGATGCAAACCTGTCAACAAACCATAAAAAACGTAATTTCAAATGAAAACACACATCATTTCTGCAACTACTATTATCTTGCTGTCTTGGATTAAGGGCACCTCGATTAAATAGCGTATAGCAGCGATGAGACTCAACATCCAGCCTATAACGAGGAATTCTTCGCATCACGAGCACCCATCATCGTCAAAAACCACCCTAATTCAGGCTTGAAGCCCTCTTCAACCTATCATTTCACCATCAACAGGCATACGATTCCTCTGAACTAGTAGGTTGTGACTGCCAAAAGACATAGCGCTTGAGATTGCACGTCAGATTTTTCAGCCCAATCCACGCCGCAACCCGTTGCTTACCGATACACCGCACCAACTTACCCCCAACTCCATCACCCAACTCCCGAAAACATGCTCTACTTGGGCACGAATTTGAGACTTCTCTCGGTTAGACTCCTGCTGCTGTTCTGTTAGTGGGTGATTGCGATAGCCACGCTCATGAATCTGACTCTCATACGTGAGTAACTCTAAAACCGTCTCAATCACTTCACTGCGGTAGGCACTATCCGCCCAGACCTGA
>NZ_JJML01000098.1 GCF_000775285.1 Neosynechococcus sphagnicola sy1
CGTTATGCTGACTGAACCCCAACTGCTTCGTCTAACAGATCACACAGTTCGCTCAAGGTGGCATCATTATTTGTCTCAACTAAGCCACTCAACACAGCCAGATGCTCAGCACTGAGTTTGCTGGGGGTTTGTTCTGTTCGCTGCTTCGGACGGATAGTCCCGGTCTCTCGATATTGCTTCGTTAGTTTGCGTACAAAGCTGTATGCTACATGAAACTGTTCGGCTAGCTTGCGTTGAGAGGTCTTCCCGTCTATGTATCTCTCAACTATTTTTCTCCGCAAGTCTTCAGAATATGGGCGCACGTTTATCTAGATTAACAGTGGATTCCTATATCTTACCTCGCCAGCCCTACTAGGCTGAAAAAACGCTATATAGAGCTTTAGTTCAGTATTCAAATACAATTACACTAGCCTGGATTATTCATCAATAATACCGCCCTCATCCCCCAACCCCTTCTCCCAAAAGGGGAGAAGGGGAGCCGGTCAAAGTCCCTCTCCTTTTTTG
>NZ_JJML01000099.1 GCF_000775285.1 Neosynechococcus sphagnicola sy1
ATGGGTAGTGGCTCGAAAGGTGCTGGCACCATAATCCCCAGCCTGGGCAGGTGAACCAGCCAGTCCCAGCCCGATGACACCTGCGATCGCCAGGAAGGTTGTCGAGCCGCGCCGCCCAATTTGGGAAGCCGAGATTCGCATCAGACGCGGACTTACGGAATGACCCATTGGAAACATAAACGCTAACAGGGTGAAGGATGGAGAAAAGCTAGGTTGATTTTCCCACATCTGTCAATGCTGGTTAAAACCTTAGGGGACAGTTTTAGGAACCATTTTTTTCTGTCTCAGAAATTACGACGGTTCCTCAACTACAGTGATAAGAGGTAGATTAATCCAAAAATAACCCCGCGAGTGTCCCAGTATGCACCTGAGTGAAATCACCCACCCCAACCAGTTGCACGGTTTGTCCATTCAGCAACTGGAGCAGATTGCCCGCCAAATTCGGGAAAAGCATCTGCAAACCGTTGCTGCGAGTGGCGGCCATTTGGGTCCTGGGTTAGGGGTTGTGGAGTTAACCTTGGCCCTCTACCAAACCCTGGATCTCGATCGCGATCGGGTGACGTGGGATGTGGGGCACCAAGCCTATCCCCGACAAATTGATTACGGGTCGCTATCACCAGTTTCACACCCTGCGCCAAAAACGATGGGGTGGCTGGCTATCTCAAGCGCAGTGAAAGTCCCTTTGATCACTTTGGGGCCGGCCATGCTTCCACCAGTATTTCCGCAGCCCTGGGCATGGCCTTGGCCAGAGA
>NZ_JJML01000100.1 GCF_000775285.1 Neosynechococcus sphagnicola sy1
GCGGACAATGGTCTCATGTGCAGCGCCTTCACCTGACGAGTGATCACGAGTCATCCCATCCTATGCAGATTTATCGCCTCTCAGCTTTACAGGACAACTATATTTTCTTGCTCCATGACCCAGAGCAGCACATAGCAGCGGTGGTTGACCCTGCGGTCGCCGATCCTGTTTTACAGCAACTCCTTCACCTCAAAGCCAATCTGGTTGCCATCTTCAACACTCACCACCACTCCGATCATGTGGGCGGCAATCTGCGGCTGAGGCAGCAGTTTCCCCAGCTAGTAGTTTATGGCGGTGTTGAAGATCGGGGACGGATTCCAGGGCAACAGGTTTTTCTCCAAGCCGGCGATCGGGTTCAGTTTGCCGATCGGGAGGCTGAAGTACTGTTTATTCCAGGACATACCCGCGCCCATATTGCCTATTACTTTCCCCCGCAACAACCTATGGAACTGGAGAATTATTCTGTGGCGATACCTTGTTTGCAGGGGGCTGTGGGCGATTATTTGAAGGCACACCGACGGTCAAATGATGACATCCTTGAGTCAAATTCGGGCGTTGCCAGATCAGACCCGAATTTGGTGCGCCCACGAGTACACCTTAAATAACCTCAAGTTTGCCCTCACCGTGGATGGTAATAACCTGGATCTCCAGACTCGATGGGCACAAACGCAACAGCTACGCGATCGCGGAGAAGCGACGATTCCCTCCAGCTTAGGGGTGAGAAGCAGACCAACCCATTTCTGCGCTGGGATCAATCTGCCTTACAACAGATCACGAAAGCCATGATCCGATTCAGACCTTTGCTCGATTGCGGGGCATGAAGGATCGATTTTAGCGATCGCAGGAAC
>NZ_JJML01000101.1 GCF_000775285.1 Neosynechococcus sphagnicola sy1
ATTGCGATCGCTGCCTCTGGAATCATGGGCATGTAAATGCCCACACAATCGCCCTTTTGCACTCCTAATTGCTTGAGCACATTGGCAAATTGACAGACTTCTCGATGCAACTGGGCATAGGTGAGGGTACGGGAGTCCCCGGTTCCCTTCCCAGATCAGCGCCGCTTTGTTCCGACGCCAAGTGCTGAGATGGCGATCGAGACAGTTGTAAGCAATATTGAGCTTGCCACCAACAAACCACTGGGCAAACGGAGGTTGCCAGTCTAGAACCTTTTCCCAAGGCTGAAACCAGTGCAATTCCTGGGTAGCCAGATCACTCCAAAATTGCTCAGGGTTAGCCTTGGCGGCATCATACAGCTGCTGATACTCTTCCAGGCTTTTGACACGGGCTTTCTCAGAAAATTCAGCCGGGGAGGAAATAGACGCTGCTCTTGCAGAATTGATTCGATGGTGGACTCACTCATGGGGCGTGATCACAGAGCTGGACTGTTCCCAAACAATACTGTGTCTGCTGTACCAATGACCCAGCCAAAATCTTAAAGTTCTTGGAAATTCAGTGATACCAAGCCGAGCAGGGGTGATGCCACTCGGCGGCACACCCCAAAAAATAGCGCTGGTCAGGACTATGAGAACATGCTTAGACTTTCAAATCTCAATGCTGGCAGGCTGACTGACCC
>NZ_JJML01000102.1 GCF_000775285.1 Neosynechococcus sphagnicola sy1
AGAATTCCGGCGGGATGGCACCAATGTCTTATCAGAGATTGAGGTCAGCTACCTGCAAGCGATTTTCGGGGTGTCGTCTGTCCGTGAACACTGTGGATGGTCCCGTAGAGATGACCATTCCACCCGGTACCCAACCCAACACGATTCTGACCTTGGAAGATCATGGAGTGCCCCGATTAGGCAATCCGGTGAGCCGGGGCGATCATCTGCTCACCATCTTGGTGGAAATTCCCACACGGATTACACCGGAAGAACGAGAACTCCTGGAAAAACTAGCAAAGATACGGGGCGATCGCACGGGTAAAGGGGGACTGGAAGGATTTCTCGGAGGACTCTTTCGAGGATGACGGATTCGCCCACCACCACAACCCCGGCCCACCTGCCCACTGCCGCTCTGGATCTGCGGGGAACTCCCTGCCCGATTAACTTTGTCCGCACCAAACTGACCTTGGAACAACTTCCCTTAGGGACGTTACTGGAAGTCTGGCTTGATGCAGGAGAACCGATTGAGCAGGTTCCTGACAGCTTGAGAATGGAGGGCTATCAGGTGGAACAGATTCAGGATCGCACCGACTTTTTTGCCCTCTTGGTGCGGAGACCCACCTA
The DNA here is from genome assembly GCF_000775285.1 of Neosynechococcus sphagnicola sy1. Classification (NCBI taxonomy): domain Bacteria; kingdom Bacillati; phylum Cyanobacteriota; class Cyanophyceae; order Neosynechococcales; family Neosynechococcaceae; genus Neosynechococcus; species Neosynechococcus sphagnicola. The sequence continues at coordinate 607 of NZ_JJML01000102.1, forward strand.
ACCACCTATGGTTTTGGACAGCCCTGCCCACTCCTCCAAGCATGATGAACCGCCTCTACTGGGACGCGTTGTCTCGGTTCAGGCCAACTACTATCAGGTGCAGCTAGAGCCAGGATCAGGAGCTGGAAGCAATGACATTGCTCCTGCTGGAGAAGCGGCCCAACTGCTGTGTACCCGGGCGTGCCCGGTCTGWAAAAAAMTTGGTCAACATGTGATGGTSGGGGKATCGAGTCCGGATCGAAGAACCCGATTGGTCGGGGGGACGGGGGGCGATCGCCGAGGT
>NZ_JJML01000103.1 GCF_000775285.1 Neosynechococcus sphagnicola sy1
ATCTAATGCACGGCGTAATCTGGAGCTAACAGCCCCCATGAACTGGGCTGAATCGATGGAGACACCTATGGCAACGTCGGAATTATACCTGATTCGCCACGGCTTAGCTGGAACGTGGGGAACCTATTCCCGGGATGAAGAGCGGCCTTTGACCGGGAGGGTCAGCACAAAACTCGCCTGGTTGCTCAACGCTTAAAAGATCTCGGCCTGCAGTTTGACCTGATTCTCACCAGTCCCCTGATCCGGGCTCAGCAAACTGCCACCATCTTGAAAGCAGTAGGACTGAGTCCTCAGATGGAAACTACCCCCTTACTGGCTCCAGAGGGGGCGATCGCTCCCTGGCTCGATTGGTTTGAGCAGTGGCGCGAGGGAAATCCTTCCCCTAATCCGCGCAAACTGGCCCTGGTGGGGCATCAACCCAACCTCAGTCACTGGGCGGAAATGTTGGTATGGGGCACCAGCAGTGGGTCGATTCTGTTGAAGAAAGCTGGAGTAATCGGTCTATTCCTGCCGGAAGCTGGCAATCTCCTTAGTAAT
>NZ_JJML01000104.1 GCF_000775285.1 Neosynechococcus sphagnicola sy1
GTTAAGTCAGCATCATTCACACCTCGCAAGGAAAAACGTCATGCCCATTGGTATTCCCAGAGTCCCCCACCGCTTTCCAGGGGAGCCCTACACACAGTGGATTAACATCTACGAGCGTCTTGCCCTAGAGCGCATTATTTTCCTCAGTGGAGAAGTCACCGATGGCATGGCCAATGCGATCATCGCCCGCCTCCTCTACATGGACTCCGACGATCAAACCAAGGACATTTTCATCTATATCAACTCCCCCGGTGGGTCTGTGACAGCTGGGATGGCAATCTATGACACGATGCAACACATCAAATCGGAGGTGGTCACCATCTGTGTTGGCTTAGCAGCTTCCATGGGTTCGTTTTTGCTCATGGCAGGCAGCAAAGGCAAGCGACTAGCCCTCCCCCACTCCCGGATTATGATCCACCAACCCTCCGGAGGGACTCGGGGTCAGGCCAGTGACATTGAAATCGAAGCCCGCGAAATTCTGCGGATTCGTAAAGAACTCAATGGTATCTACGCCGAACGCACGGGGCAGCCAATCGAGCGGATTCAAAAAGATATGGATCGGGACTATTTCCTCTCACCCTACGAAGCCAAAGAGTATGGTCTGATTGACCGGGTTGATTGAAGATCGCACCTCATAAGACGGTTGAATTTTAGGTGTATCTTGGGAACACTGCCATCACAGTCTTATTAACTAGTGGCAGAATTGTTAGGTAATTCTGCCATTTTCGATTGCAATGAATCTTGCAGACTGTTATCAACTGCTAGAGCTAAAGG
>NZ_JJML01000105.1 GCF_000775285.1 Neosynechococcus sphagnicola sy1
TAAAAGAGCACGGGGTAAGCGCCCCAGCAAGCGAGGTAAACGAGTCTCTACAATCAGTGCAATCAGCCTCAAAACCGTTGTCACTAACGTAAGTATCGTCGGTTCAACCGATGGTTTGACCTTTGAAGCCTTCATTGCTCGCCACCTGGTTCCGAAACTTTGGAAAGGAGCTTGTGTGATTATGGATAACTACTCGATACACAACCATGACACGATCAGAAAGCTGATTGAGGACGTGGGTGCTAAGTTGATTTATTTACCTCCCTATTCTCCAGACTTTTCACCGATAGAAAATTGCTTCTCAAAGATTAAAAATATTTTGCGGACGATTGGGGCACGCAGCTATCCCGATCTCGCTAATGCCATTGAAGACGCTTTTTCTCAAGTATCTTTGGAAAACCTCAAAAATTGGTTCACTCACTGTTGCTACTACGCCTCACAAGAGTGAAAAATGCTATAGTGTAAAACTATCTTTATCTGGCAATCGATCAGCGTGTTCTACACCCCAGACCAGATTACACATGGTGACCTTTATGTTCCTACCCGATGGCAATATTTGTTCATGAAACGTCATCGTACCATCGCCTGAGCTGAAAAATAGAATGCCCCAAATGCCTACTGCTCCTAAAATCCAAGAAGCAGCAAGCCCTAAAACAAAAAACTTAATTTGAATTCTCACTATACCTGCCATATCAATGCGTTGGTAGCCTAACGACCAAGATAAGCGGCGGCAGATAACCTTTCCATCCACACCAAGATCTCTCAACTGTCCGCTTCATCGACTTGTTATCCCGCTGGCACACACCGATTCATTCAAATTCGCACAACATATTAAATGAGATGCCGCCAGTCCGATTGACAATCTCACTTCCCGGCACCGTAATAAACCCTAATCGTTCATACAATCTCACGACCGGATTATCCGCCCGAACATTGAGACTCACTGCCGGAAACCATTCTTTTGCCATATCTAGAACCTGAACTAACAACCGCGTTCCAACGCCTTGACCTCGATAATCTGGCAATACCGCCATCGCTAACTCTGGAATCACATCGTTGACATAACCAAATCCCTTATCTTCCTCTAACCACAAACGTAGCCAAGCTGCACCAATTGATGCTGTATCTCTGATTGCAACACAACCAACATCACCAACTCTGCCCCAACTCGACGCATAACGAGCTAAATATGGCTGTTTTTGAACAGAGTCTAGGGAGGGTTCGTGCGATGCATACTGCAACATTTCCCAAACTACAGGTTCATCGTCAACAGTCAAAGCGCGAACTGCATAATCCATGTTCAAATACCCATGCTAAGGCTTGCATCTAGATAGTTTAGGTAAAGCAGTTTAATTTTGCGATTGCCGAATTTGCAAGCTCAGGCTCTCACTGGTAACCTTCAAACTACGCCCCAAGACCTGAAACCAAGCGGGATAACGGTCGCGGTCAGCGGTTGCCAATTTCTCTGAACTCAGCACCAGCGGCTTCCTTCAATCCGCTGTACCGCAATTGTTATCCTGTCGCAACAGATTAGAACTAGTTAGTTATGATAATTCCGTGGGGAGAGCCATACTTCTTAGTAATTGTTGCTAATGTTTTCCATTGCTCACGTTCTTCGTCTCTATCAATATATACGTCGGTATCTTCATAACGAGGATCATGACGAGGGATAGAAGGTGGAAATAAACCTCCGAGAGTTTCCAAGGACTCTGCAATTGCTAACATCATATTGGTGAAACTGGGAAACCATAGCCTACACTTATCTTCTCCTTGCATTACAGGTGAAGTTGCAGCCGAGGTCTCTGAACCAACAATATACAACATGCCGTTTTCATAAGACACGAATGGGAAATATGTCAAACCATAATCATGAAAACGGTATTGTTCAGCTTCCTCAATGGATAGGAAGTGAATTAAGTTAGTTGGTAAATAATGTTTAAGTGAAAACTGATATGTTGAATTGTTGTTATAAGAACCATCCCAGCCTTCAGGCTGGCGATTACCCGTTGGTGCACCTGCCCATTGATAATACTCATATGCTTCATCAGCAAGCTGAAATGGAAAAGAGCTGAGTTGCCTTTCAACTTCGAGAGCGTTCAGATTTTTGTGTAAGCCTTGAGATCGTCAATAGTTGAAGCGTCCTGGAAATAGGATAGCAAAATGTGACAAGGCTGCTTTCCAGTTCTTAATTGGTCGGTTCCATCGCTTGGCAATGTTGTTCATTGCCAAATACATCAACTTGAACACGGACTCCTCATCTGGGAACACAGCCTTGGTCTTAATTACCTTGCGCAATGAGCGATTGAGCGACTCAATGGCATTGGTGGTGTAGATGACTTTGCGAATATCCATTGGATCATCAAAGATGGGAATGACGTTGTCCCAATGCCGAATCCAAATCTGGCTAATCGCCGGATAAAGGGCATCCCATTTGGTTGAAAACGCATCTAGGGCTGCTTCGGCCTCCTCAAGCGTGGTGGCTTGATAGATTGGCTTCAGGTCTGCCGCTACCGCTTTAGCATCCTTCCAA
>NZ_JJML01000107.1 GCF_000775285.1 Neosynechococcus sphagnicola sy1
GTACCTTCTTCAAAATGCCAGTGGTGCTGCTGGCAGCTGTAGGCGTGATTCTGACGCCCATTTATCTGCTGTCGATGTTGCGGGAAATCTTCTACGGCCCCGAAAATCAGGAACTAATTTCCCACGAAGCCCTCGTGGATGCTGAACCCCGTGAAGTCTTTATTATTGGGTGTCTGCTGGTTCCCATTATCGGAATTGGGTTCTATCCCAAACTCCTGACTCAGATCTACGACAGCAAAACCATGCAATTAACCGCACGACTGCGGGCGTCTATCCCGGCAGTGGTTCAAAAACAACTTACCCCCCCTCCAGCCCTAGCCATGCACTCCCTGGGACTGGAAACCATGCCGATGCTGCACGCCCCAGTTATTGGCCAGTAAATCCTGGACAACCTCACTGGACAACATTAAAAGAGGCTACTGAATTCAGTAGCCTCTTTTTTATCCCGAAGGAAAATGGATTCTTTTCCCTCCCCTTACCAAGGTGGGGTTAGGGTGGGGTGCATGATCAAGGGATACCCAGCGTAGCCTGAACTACCTGGACTACTGAGAAACAGCTAGGAGAAAATCGGGGCTTTGGGAATTGCGATCATCAGTACAGGTTATTTGTGATGCTCGACCTGACCCTTTTAAAACATCCTCTGATGGTTCCCGGTGCAGAGAGAGATCAGGCTTCAGGGGTGTTCCTTGCTGGATATACAATTGAGCCATCTTCAGTCATCTCCCGATTGAAAACCCGATTCTCTGTTTTATCGCTTATTCTCCACGGCTCCTCATTTGCTGTTTGAATTGCTGGGAGATTCTCCGCCGGTTCCCTATCAGTTCCAATCCGTGGAAGTTAAGCAAACCGCTTCCGACTGGATGGGATTTTTTGCCCCCGGCTTCTGATCCAGACTTGCCAATCTATTTGTAGAAGTCCAGTTTCAGCTTGATCCA
>NZ_JJML01000108.1 GCF_000775285.1 Neosynechococcus sphagnicola sy1
TTCAATGCTGTAGAAAATGTGAAAATACGGTTCGAGAAATGATCAATGAATAATGGATAATCAATCGGAAGCACCATGAGTCCGACAGTTGACAACTTCACTAAAGGACTTCATGACAATTTAGAAGCGATCGCCTTAGAAGCGATCGCCGCCAGACTAGATGCTCTAGCCGCAGCGGCAAATCCAGAGAAATAAGGCATGATTAAGCCAAGCTTTTAATAAGCTCAGAATGTTCATTCATAAGGAGGGTAATATGAGAGTTACTGACCCCGAAGCTGATGGTTTGGTTCTTAACTCTGCATGGACAAATAAGATCGCTTTGCTGATGATGATCTTAGGCATCATTTCGATCCTATTTCCTTTATTTGTTGCTGTTACCTCAATCTTATTATTCGGCTGGGTATTCATATTTGCCGGAATTTCACAAATTCTTTATGCCCTGCAATCAAGAAATTCAGGTCAAGTTGTTTGGAAAACAATCCTAGGTCTGTTGTACCTACTAGCAGGTATTTTCCTGGTGACGAATCCCCGTGGAAGGCGTAATTGCCTTCACGGTGTTTTGGGCATTACAATTTTGTGCAAGGTATCATTCAAGTATCGATTGCGTTGCAAATGCGGCGATCGTCACTGAACTGGGAA
>NZ_JJML01000109.1 GCF_000775285.1 Neosynechococcus sphagnicola sy1
GCCGATACAGCAAATCCACAGTCAACTTGTAAAAGAAAGGTTTAGCTGCATCCTACGACAGACTGAATACCCCCCGCTCACGTTTACTGGGAATGATTGCCCAGCAAGGTGAAGGATTTCTCCTGGACTCGATTCTTGACAGTCTAGGGCTAGAAACTGCTACTATAGTAACCGTTCAGTTGTTGGGGCGTAGCCAAGTGGTAAGGCAGCGGGTTTTGGTCCCGCCATCCCTAGGTTCGAATCCTAGCGCCCCAGTTCTTTGATTGAAATTCCGTGAGTTGCCCTCTCAATGGGGCTAAGGTTGATTTTCTAGGGTGTTTTCCAGAAACCGCCAGACAGGTTTTTGGTTTCCTGGACTCTATTTCTACGTTCAGCATCCTGTCAAGGGGACAGGGTATGGGGATATTTAAACTACGGTATCCCGATGCTTTTTATATATTTAACCTGAGAATCCGCTGTAATCTCGAAAAAACTGCGTAGCCATAAAGACAAAATACGGTATCTTGATGTGTATACTGTATTTTAATGGGCAAGGGTTAACGTTGTGCCCGGCTGACATCTGACTGAAGAGTTCCTCTGCAAGGGGGACTGACCTTGGCTCCCTTGCTTT
>NZ_JJML01000110.1 GCF_000775285.1 Neosynechococcus sphagnicola sy1
CTGATTGTTTGTGCTCAACGCCTTACGGCATCAGAGGTTTAGCAGGGCTRAAACCAGACCCCTMCAAAMACCTGTCGCCTCAGTGCTCAACGCCTTACGGCATCAGAGGTTTAGCAGCGAGCTAAGTCTGCGATGCACTGAAGGATAATCGTGTGCTCAACGCCTTACGGCATCAGAGGTTTAGCAGTTGGAATTATCGACACGGATCGGGGGGTCGTTTATGTGCTCAACGCCTTACGGCATCAGAGGTTTAGCAGTACTGCAACTGCCCACAGGGGTCAGGGAAAAYCTGGTGCTCAACGCCTTACGGCATCAGAGGTTTAGCAGTCGTGCCGTCCATCGTGGCAGCGATCGCTGTTGCGGGTGCTCAACGCCT
>NZ_JJML01000111.1 GCF_000775285.1 Neosynechococcus sphagnicola sy1
TAAAACCAGCCCCTACAAAACCTGTCGCCTCAGTGCTCAACGCCTTACGGCATCAGAGGTTTAGCAGCGAGCTAAGTCTGCGATGCACTGAAGGATAATCGTGTGCTCAACGCCTTACGGCATCAGAGGTTTAGCAGTTGGAATTATCGACACGGATCGGGGGGTCGTTTATTGTGCTCAACGCCTTACGGCATCAGAGGTTTAGCAGTACTGCAACTGCCCACAGGGGTCAGGGAAAACCAGGTGCTCAACGCCTTACGGCATCAGAGGTTTAGCAGTCGTGCCATATCCACTGCAAATTAACGAGCGTGAAAACGTGCTCAACGCCTTACGGCATCAGAGGTTTAGCAGGATCTCTCTTGATTTTCCTGAATTGTTCCAGTTGGTGCTCAACGCCTTACGGCATCAGAGGTTTAGCAGGTCTTTCTCCGCTGATAAAATTATTAATTCTGTGAGTGCTCAACGCCTTACGGCATCAGAGGTTTAGCAGGTGTAGCCGTTAAGCTGGTTCATGCCGTCTGAGGAGTGCTCAACGCCTTACGGCATCAGAGGTTTAGCAGAATGTGGTTCCGTTCCCCGGTTCCAAACAGTTTGGGTGCTCAACGCCTTACGGCATCAGAGGTTTAGCAGAAGTGCGCCATCTC
>NZ_JJML01000112.1 GCF_000775285.1 Neosynechococcus sphagnicola sy1
GGATCAACGCAAGGCTGACTGCCTGACACATCTATGTCAAACTCCACGTTTTTGTTATTCCAGTAGTTATCTACAAGCAAGTTTAAATCGATTGGTTCGATCCAAGCTGCGCGAACGAGGTTAGACTGCCATAAAGCACAAGTCAAATAAGTTTGTGAAGCGAACCATGAAAATCGACATCATAATTGTCTACATTCAGCGGTATCGAAATGGACATGAGGTTCATTTTGTTCCGCCGCTTACTGGTATTCATCTTGCTGCGCTGACCCCAGCAAAACATACTGTTCGAGTTATTCACCAGCAGGTTGAGACTGTAAACCTCGATAGCGACGCGGACGTAATCGTTCTCTCCTTCTTCAGTGGTTTTGCACCAGAAGCGTACCGTTTAGCAACTGAATACCGAAAACGCAGCAAGATCACGATCGCGGGTGGTCCTCATGTGACCTTTGCCCCAGAGGAAGCCCTAAGATTTGTCGATAGCATTGTTATTGGAGAAGGAGAGTCAGTCTGGGAGCAGATCTTCCAAGATATTGAACAAGATACTCTCCAGCCACGATACATTGGCGAAGCAATTCCCCTCACCCATATACCGACTCCTCGGTATGATCTTC
>NZ_JJML01000113.1 GCF_000775285.1 Neosynechococcus sphagnicola sy1
TGTCTCGACCCTGTGCACTGGCATGGCGGCCAGCATGGGCGCCTTCTTGCTGGCGGCGGGTGCCAAGGGCAAGCGTTTTGCGCTGCCCAACTCCAAGGTCATGATCCACCAGCCCTTGGGCGGTATGCAGGGCCAGGCCACCGAGATCGAGATCCATGCACGCGAGATCCTCAAGACTCGCGAGCAGCTCAACAACATCCTGGCCGAGCGCACGGGTCAATCGCTGGAGAAGATCCAGCGCGACACCGAGCGTGACTACTTCCTGTCGGCCGACGAGGCCAAGGAATACGGCCTGGTGGACCAGGTGATCAGCAAGCGCTCCTGATCGCCACAGGCTTACACAGCGGCGTTTTCCCCGGGGAAGACGCCGTTTTTATTTGGTTATCATCCCGACAACTTTCCGTACGTAACAAGGCATTGCCCCCATGGCCGAGAAAAAACGGCTACTTCCAGCGAAAAAACCCCTTTACTGCTCTTTCTGCGGCAAAAGCCAGCATGAAGTGAAGAAGCTGATCGCCGGTCCGTCGGTCTTTATCTGCGACGAGTGCATTGACCTGTGCAACGAGATCATTCGCGATGAACTTCCAGCCGGTGACCTGGCCCGCGAAGGCCGCAGCGACCTGCCCACCCCGGTAGAGATCAAGACCAACCTCGACAACTACGTGATTGGCCAGGAAGTGGCCAAGCGTACGTTGGCGGTGGCGGTTTACAACCACTACAAGCGCCTGCGCCACAAGGACAAGGCTCACAAGGACGATGTGGAGCTGTCCAAGAGCAATATCCTCTTGATTGGTCCCACGGGTTCAGGCAAGACGCTGCTGGCCCAGACGCTCGCGCGCATGCTGGACGTGCCCTTCGTGATGGCCGATGCCACCACGCTGACCGAGGCGGGCTACGTGGGCGAGGACGTGGAAAACATCGTCCAGAAGCTGCTGCA
>NZ_JJML01000114.1 GCF_000775285.1 Neosynechococcus sphagnicola sy1
CCTCGTTGAGCGCGTCTTTCAGCGTCTTGCTGCCCGACTCGACGGGCACCACGGTGGCGCCCAGCAGCTTCATGCGAAAGACGTTGGGGCTCTGGCGCTTGACGTCCTCGCTGCCCATGTAGACCACGCATTCGAGTCCGTAGCGCGCGCAGATGGTGGCCGTGGCCACGCCGTGCTGGCCCGCGCCGGTTTCGGCGATCACACGGGGCTTGCCCATGCGCTTGGCCAGCATGGCCTGGCCGATCACGTTGTTGATCTTGTGGGCGCCGGTGTGGTTGAGGTCTTCGCGCTTGAGGTAGATCTGCGCGCCACCCAACTCGCGGCTTGTGCGGGCTGCGTGGTAGACCGGCGAAGGGCGGCCTACAAAGTGCTTGAGTTCGTAAGCGAATTCGGCCAGGAAATCCGGGTCGTTCTGGTAGCGGGCGTAGGCGTCGCGCAGTTCCTGGATCGCGTGAGTGAGTGTTTCGCTGACGAAGCTGCCGCCATAGGGGCCGAAATGGCCTGAAGCATCAGGTTGCTGATAGGAATTCATGAGGATTCTTTGCAAGTTGGGCATCGGCCGCACGCACGGCGGCGATGAACCGTTGGATCTTTTCGGCGTCCTTGATGCCCTTGATGGGTTTGCCATCAGGACCATCGGCTTCGACGCCGGAGCTCACATCAACCGCCAGCGTGGTGCAACGCGGG
>NZ_JJML01000115.1 GCF_000775285.1 Neosynechococcus sphagnicola sy1
CACCTGGGCTGCGAAAGGAGTGGACTTGCGCGAGCCCTTGAAACCTTGGCCACCGGACGAAGCCCACGACAGCGCATTGCCCTGGCGATCGGTGATCGTGATGATGGTGTTGTTGAACGAGGCGTGCACGTGGGCAATGCCGTCCGAAACGTTTTTCCGGACCTTCTTGCGAACGCGCTGAGCTGCGTTATTGGCAGGAGACTTAGCCATGATGATCTTTCAATCTTTATTTCTTCAGTGCAGCAGCACCCTTGCGCGGACCCTTGCGAGTGCGTGCATTGGTACGAGTGCGCTGACCACGCATTGGCAGACCGCGGCGATGGCGGAAGCCACGATAGCAGCCGATGTCCATCAAACGCTTGATGTTCATCGTGGTTTCGCGGCGCAGGTCACCTTCAATGGTGAACTGCTCGATTTGC
>NZ_JJML01000116.1 GCF_000775285.1 Neosynechococcus sphagnicola sy1
CTCGCCGTGCAGCACCACCTCGCCACCCAGGGTTTTGACGGCATCCACCTTGAGCTGGGGTGTGGTGGTGGGCATGACGACCACGGCGCGCGTGCCCAGCTTGTGGGCGCTCATGGCCACGCCCTGGGCATGGTTGCCAGCGGAAGCGCAGATCACGCCGCGCTGCAGCTGCTCGGGCGTGAGGTGTGCCATCTTGTTGTAGGCGCCGCGCAGCTTGAAGCTGAACACAGGTTGCTGGTCCTCACGCTTCAAAA
>NZ_JJML01000117.1 GCF_000775285.1 Neosynechococcus sphagnicola sy1
CACGTTCAGGATCTGTTCGCGGCCCCGAATGTCGGGCAGCGTCACGTACACCTGCCGATCGAAACGACCGGGGCGCAGCAGAGCCGCATCCAGGATATCTGGACGGTTGGTGGCAGCCACCACGATCACGCCCAGATTGGTTTCAAAGCCGTCCATCTCAACCAGCATCTGGTTCAGCGTCTGCTCGCGTTCATCATTGCCACCGCCCAGGCCGGCGCCACGCTGGCGGCCCACGGCGTCGATTTCATCGATGAAGATGATGCAAGGGGCATTCTTCTTGGCGTTGTCGAACATGTCGCGCACACGGGCGGCACCCACGCCAACGAACATTTCCACAAAGTCCGAACCCGAGATGCTGAAG
>NZ_JJML01000118.1 GCF_000775285.1 Neosynechococcus sphagnicola sy1
TTCGGGCTTGCGCACTTCTTCGATGTTCACTGCGACAGGCACGCCCAGACGCGACGCGAGTTCCTTCTTCAGGTTCTCGATGTCTTCACCCTTCTTGCCGATCACCACACCAGGACGTGCCGAGTAAATGGTGATGCGGGCGTTCTTGGCGGGGCGCTCGATCAAGATGCGCGACACAGCCGCGTTCTTCAGCTTGGCCTTCAGGTACTCACGCACCTTGATGTCTTCGGCCAGCATGCCCGCGAAGTCGCGGTTGCTGGCGTACCAACGGCTGGACCAGTTGCGGCTGACCGCAAGGCGGAAGCCGGTAGGATGGATTTTCTGTCCCATAGTCTTCCCGAGCCTTTAAGTTGCCAACCGTCACGTACACATGGCACGTGGGCTTGCTGATGCGGTTGCCGTCGGCCTTTGGCGCGCGCGGTGAAGCGCTTGAGCGTGGTGCCTTGTTCGACGTAGATGGTCTTGACCTTCAGTTCGTCGATGTCAGCGCCATCGTTGTGTTCGGCGTTGGCAATGGCCGACTCCAGAACCTTCTTGACGATGCCAGCAGCGTTTTTTCTGCGTGAACGTCAGGATGTTCAGAGCTTGGTCCACCTTCTTGCCGCGGATCAGATCGGCGACCAGACGGCCCTTATCGACCGACAGACGGACGCCCCGGAGGACTGCACGTGTTTCAGACATGGTCGTTCCTTACTTCTTCGCTTTTTTGTCAGCGGGGTGACCCTTGAAGGTGCGCGTCAGGGCGAATTCGCCCAGCTTGTGGCCCACCATCTGGTCGGTGACATAGACCGGCACGTGCTGCTTGCCGTTGTGCACGGCAATGGTCAGACCGA